>JALXCS010000343.1 GCA_026990815.1 Methylomonas sp.
GATATTACCAGTAGAATTTTTCTTTAATGCCTGTTTGGTATTTCCAATGCCCTGAAACTTCAATCTGCCATTTAATAAACCACTTAAATAAGTTTTCCCGTAAAAATCCTTAAGCAATGGCCCGGTTCTAACTTGTGTTAATTTTTCATCCAGACGGATGCTTGGTTTTTTGTTTTTCACACTAAGTTGTAAATGCCCAACATATTTGCCTTGATAAAACGGACTAATGCTATGGCTGGTTTTCAAAACACCATTGCCAGCATCCAAATCTATAACCAAATTGTTCAATTTTAATCCCTTATAAATCCCTTTTTTTATGGTTAATCTTCCAGAAGCATTAATTTTTCTTAGTAAATCAACTGGTAAAATAGGCTTTTCCAGTTGCTTAACATTTTGTTTTAGAGTTTCCGGTTTCGGTGTTCTGACTTTTGTTGGCAAATGATCTTCAGCTTTGTTCTTTGTGGTAGCACTTGAATCTATTTCCTGTTTCTCATGAACAGAATTCAGTTCCAACTCAGCATAATTATCGAAAGAAATATTATCGACAAAAATATCAAAATTGTAAAAAGGCTGTTTATAGTTACTGATCTTGAAATTACCTTGAATAGTTGAATCATCGACTTGTAATTTGATATTACTAATTCTGGTCTTTTCTTTTGATGTAACCACCTCGAAGGAACCCAATAATTGGGTCAATATTTTTTCATCCGGTGCTGATATGGATTTACCAAGCTTACCCAGAAACCGACGTAGATTTAATTTGGATATGTTAATTTTACCTAGATAAACTGGATTATCTCTTATTTGATTTGCCGTCAATTCAGTCGTTAACTTTATATCCTTTGAGCTGAAAACTAATTCAGGTATTTTCAAACTTTGAGTCGCTCTGCTATAGGCAAGAAGTTTACTTTGTGCTAAAAAATTCAATCTATTAGCAGTGGTTTTCGATAACAATTCAATTTCCAGATCTTCTAGTCTGAATTGATTAAAATCTTTTGTAACAGCAATTTTACCTTTTCCATTGAACAGTACTGGTTGCATTTGTTGAGGCAGGTATTTGAAGGTCAATTCGAAAGGTGCCTGCTGTTCAAATGCCAATCTGTCAATATTAAAATCAAATTGATTAATCTCAAGTTGACTGTTTTTCCTTTCATCTCGCCATTGAACCAGGCCATTTTCAATTCTAACACCCGAAACTATGAGATCATTGAGCACAAATAATCGCTGTTTGTTTTTCTTAGCTTCAATATCAGTGCTTTTTGTTGAAGAATTTCCAGTATCAGGACGGTTTATAATAGTATCAACTGTTGATTTTTTAGTTTTCTGCTGAAACTGCCAATTGTTTTTTCCCTGCTTATCAGTATGAATGAATACCACTGGATTTTTCAAAATAACCGTACTGACTTCAATTTTTTTTCTCAGTAATGGTAATAATTTTACCTTAATGCTCCCTTCTTTAATTGAAACCAAGGGTTGTTGATTTTCAGCACCAGAGCTAGGATCAACTAGCAGTAATTTTCCGGTTGAAATACCTAACCAGGGAAAAATCGATAAATTCAAATCGCCTTCAACAATCAGCTGTTTCCCAGTGTGTCGAAAAACAATCGCTTCAATCTCCGGTTTGAAATCATTCACATCAAAAAAACTAACAAAAAATACCGCTGCAAGGATAATAATCGCCAGTAATATTGAAAAACTAACCAGAATAGTTTTTAGTAATTTGCTCATTTCATTTTCCTGAGTTATATCCGGATAGTGTATAGTTATGTAATTCGCATTCAATACTTACAAAATAAAAAAAGGGGAGGTGCTCATGTTGCTCGCAAAACTTGCTGGTTTTTTCTTTTTATGGTGGTTTTACAGTACAGCAAAAAAACAGGGAGTACCAGCCATTCAATGGGCAATAATTGGATTAATTGGTTATTGGTTGGCATGGTGGATTTCAACTTTAGCTGTTGCAAATCCTTTGTTGGATATGTTTGCCCATAGTTCTATCGGGATATTATTGGTTATCCGCCAAATCCCGGCAATTCTAGCCGTAGTTATTACTATCTTTATTAGACAGAGATTTCTGTTGACGGCCAACCGCGAAAAATAAATTCTCTTCAAAAAAGCAAATTTGCTTTCCGATTTAATTATTTGGAAATGCACTGAATTCCCAGTGCATTTCCATAGAGATAAAAATGTTTATAATTTATCTGCGTTTTTGCTCAAGTACTCAGCAACTCCTTCAGGACTGGCATTCATAGCCGGGTCACCTTTTTTCCAACCTGCTGGACAAACTTCACCATTCTCTTCAAAGAATTGTAAAGCATCAACCATACGCAGCATTTCGTCCATATTACGACCAAGCGGTAAATCGTTGACTACTTGATGCCGTACAACGCCTTCCTTATCGATCAAAAAACTGCCACGATAGGCAACAGCCGGCGATTCTGCCTCAACGTCATAATCTTTACAAATAGTATGAGCAATATCAGCCGCCATAGTATAGCGAACTGGACCAATCCCGCCTTTTTCAATCGGCGTGTTTCTCCAGGCATTATGGGTAAAATGAGAATCTATCGAAACTGCAATTACTTCTACACCACGACTAGTAAATTCATCTAAACGATGATCCATAGCAATCAGCTCGCTTGGACAAACAAAAGTGAAATCCAGTGGATAGAAAAAGATGACCGCATACTTGCCTTTGGTTGCAGCAGAAAAATTAAATTCATCTACGATTTGACCATCACCTAATACAGCAGGGACAGTAAAATCTGGTGCGGGTTTACCAACTAGTACAGCCATAGTTAATCTCCTTAAATAAATAATAAAATGGAATTTTTGCTTTTATGAAGTAGTCCACAGAAAGTGACTGCGTTTATTCTACACTAAATCACTAAGAAATAGACCAATATCCCTTAAACGACAAAATGGATGTTTTTGCAATTGAGGTAGAGAAATTTTAGTCTTGATTTCAGCTATATTATAATGGTATTTTTGTAGTATTAAACCTACGCAACTATCCAGATAAAAGTTCTTCTTTTTTCTGATATTCATACATATTAATAGAAGCTGATTAAACAAAAAAACCTAGAACCTATGGCAGATATGGCAAAACACAAGCATATTACAGAACCAGATGTATTTGGATACCAAGTTCGCATTGTAAGACGAGGAAAAGAAAATAGCCGTTATTTTTCACATAAATTATGGGGCAATAGAAATAAATCACTTAAAGCTGCAATAACTTGGCGCGATCAAATGCTGGTTGTTTTAAAAGGCAGCAAGACTCGGTTTTTAAAGCCTCCAAAAAACAAGACTACCACAGGAGTTACTGGAGTATCCCGAACCATTAAATATGATCACCGCAAAGATAAAAGTTATTTGTGCTATACCGTTTTTTGGGTACACAACGGTAAATCCCGAAATAAAACATTCCAGGTTGGCAATGTTGAAAAAATCACTGCCGATGATGAATTACATGCTTTTCGAACCGCAAAATTATTTAGAAGTTGTTATGAATACGCAATAGACAACGATTTACCTTTTGACGAAAGCGTTTTTTCTGGATGGAAAAACAAACGCTTATATGATGACCCGACACTATTACCAGTTAAGTAGCTAAGGCTTCAAATCTTGTTCAGAGGAAATATAATCCAGCCATTGTCCGGCTGACTTGCGGGTCTTTTTATACTTCTTTGCCTGAATAAAAGCATGTTTGGCTTTATTGATTTTTTTCAACTCATAGTAACTCATGCCAAGCAACAAATAGGCATTACCAGGATTTTTTAATCCACCTTTTTGTAACGCCTTAGTGAGTGCTTTAATGGCAGAAGACCAGTTTTCCTGTTCAACATAGATACGGCCTAATTGCTGAAAAAGAACCCCTTTTGGATTTAGATGGGATGCTTTTTCCAGTGCCAGAGTTGCTTTTTTATATTCTTTCGCCTGAGTCCACGCATTAGCCAATAATTCCCAGTTTTTTGAGGTTCCCTTAACTCGTTTGCCATTGATTTCTGTCTGCAAAAGTTGTGCGGCTTTATAAGGTAAATCAACATATAGATAGAGATTCACTAAATCCAGTATTTCTTTTTCCTTAGTAATTAAGCCTTTTTTGAAAGCCAAATCACGAATCGCTAATGCTTTTTTATACTGTTTAAGTTGTTGATAAACACTAGACAATTGCATCCAATATTGTTTTTTTTCTGGAGATTTTACAATTAATCGCTCCAATATATTGGCTGCAGAAGAATATCTCCCTAATTCATACAATAACGCCAGGTTTAACTGATACCACGATTCCGGTGGCTTTTTACTCATCCGAATGGCTTGTTCAACATAAGGTAAAGCTTTATGGTACTGCTTCAATTGAGTGTACGCATTGGCTAATAAAATAGCCATTTGTGCATCCAATTTCGGATTGGCTTTAAGTACCGGCTGTAAAATTTTTACTGCCTTTGCATATTTCCCCATGGCCATATACATCTGGCCTAAATTCAATAATGCCTGTTGCTGCTGTTTTGAAGGCAATACATCCAGCGCCAGCACTTTGGATAAAAATTCAGCTGCTTTTGAATATTGTTCCTGCATCGCATAGACTGAAGCCAAAGTCCGCAATACCACCGCCTCTTCATATGTCCCTTTTTTCACACTTCCTAAAGCGTTAATCAGCGTTTTCCGAGCTTTGGAATACGTCTTTTTATCGATCAGTTTTTCAACTTTGGATAATTTTCTATATAACGATGCGGAAACTACTGTTGATTTATCTGCTTCCTTAGCAAAGGCTGGCAAACAAATTAATGCAAAACAAAGAAGCAAAAAATTTAGGTGTCTCATTTGGTTAGTCTAAATTGAAGAATCTGTACGGCACGTTGTTCCTGCGCTTTACCATCAACAATTTTAGGTTTAAATTTCCAGCGCGAAATTGCCTTCAATGCAGCGCGGTTGAATATATTAGGCGGCTGAGCAGCTACAACCTTGGGGTCTTTTACTGTACCGGACTTAGTGATAGTAAATTCAACTTTGACCCAACCTTCAATTTTTCTTGATGCTGCCCGCATTGGATATCGTGGAGGAATACGAACTAAAGGTACAAGATTAGTACTGATTTCCACTTGGCCTTGGCCCACTTGCAAACTGCTAATTCCAGGTCCACTGAAACGCCCTGTCTGAATTGGTAAATCCAGATTGGGTATTTTCATATTTGGAACATTTTGCTTGCTAATGTTAGTTTGAGCCACTTGCATTTTTGGTGGCGGTGGCTGTTTTTTGGGTGGTGGCTTATCCGGGATTTTTCTGTCTTTGGTTTGTAATTGGGTTTGTCTCTTCAAGCGTACAAACTCGACCATTTTCAGGCTTTCAGTCTTCTTGAACCCATGCTGATTGTTGGTAATCATGAAATGCATTACCCAAAACAAACCAATGGATACAATAAGCCCCCAAAAAAATGCAACAAAAATTCGCTTCACTGAGATTCTGTTTCTGTTGCAATTGAAGCGTTGCTAATTCCGGCTAAGCGAATCTGATCCATCACCTGCACTAACACATTAACCTTGGTATCCTTATCAGCTGCAATAATCACTGAGCCAAGAGGGTTTTCAGCATGCAAACGCGCAACATTCGCTCTTACTGCACGAATATCAACCTGTCTTTTATCAATCCAGATATCGCCATTTGGTTTTATTGAAACTATAATATGGCCTTGTTCTTTTCTTTCAGCGGTTTGAGCTGTTGGACGGTTAACATCGATTCCCGATTCTTTGACAAAAGAAGTTGTGACAATGAAAAAAATCAACATAATAAAAACGATGTCCAACATTGGAGTCATATCAATCTCTGAAGATTGATCAATGCTGGATCGATTGGTTCTATGGCGCATAATATTTGTTAGTGATATTTTAGTAAATCTGTGAGTAGGTGGGTTTCATCATCCACCCATTCTTCTATTAATTTATTGAAATAAAGTCCAGCAATAGCAATAACCATTCCTGCCATAGTTGGAATTGTAGCTTGCGATATTCCTGAAGCCATTGCCCTGGCATTACCTGTTCCAGTCACTGCCATGACATCAAAAACATGAATCATTCCAGTGACTGTACCCAATAAACCAAATAACGGACAGAGACCAATCAACATTTTGATTATTGCCAAAAACCTGCTCATGGTGATTTTAGCTTCAGAAATAATTGCCTTCCTGATGGCTAAAGCATACTGGGAAGATTTATCACTACGATTACTCCATTGCTTAACCCATTGTTCCTTTAAATATGGATAATCAAATTTAAAAAATAGTAACCGCTCTACAATCAGACACCAAAGACAAATCGATACAAACAGAATAATCCATAAAACTATTCCCCCGGAATTTAAAAATGAACGCAGGCCATCAAAAAAATCTAATAGCAAAGGCATTATTTTTCCAATCGCTTACTAATTAATCCTGCAGATTGTTCATCCAGAATCTGAATCAACGTCCGACTCCGGGAAGCAACCAGGCTATGCAAGAACAACAGTGGGATGGCAACCACTAATCCTAGCATGGTTGTTACTAACGCTTGGGAAATTCCACTCGCCATCAATTTCGGATCACCGGTTCCAAACAAACTGATCGACTGGAAGGTCGCAATCATACCGGTTACGGTCCCTAATAATCCTAATAACGGGGCAACAGAAGCCAGCAACTTAATGGTTGTCTGACCTTTTTCCAATTGCGGAATTTCTTTGGTAATTGCTTCATCTAGCAGCAATTCGAAAGTTTCAGCATCTTCTACGCCTTTTTGCTGTGCTGCTGCAATCACTCGGCCTAATGGATTACTGATGTCCGGTTCTTTGCTTTGCATTTGTTGCTGCATTTTTGTACCGGTGATTGTTAAAACTATCAACCGCCATATTCCATAAATTAGACCGATAACACCCAGTGCCAAAATTATGTAGCCAATAATTCCCCCTTGCTGAATGCGTTCGAAAACATTCGGGGTTTGAATTAACAGACTTAAAATCACTCCCCGAGTCGGATCAATGGCGACATCTGCAATTCCTGAAGAGGTATTCACAAAATCTTCTGCAAGAGAAAGATAGCGGCTTTCTGGTTGCCGGGCCAGTTCAACCAATTTCGCCGTTTCAGGCAAATAACGTAAATATTTACCCTCCTCTGACAAAGCATTAAAAACACCAATACGAATTACATCAGAATTTTTTGGTTTACCGGAAGTCGTCAAAATTTCCGTAGGATAGCGGACTACTTTTCCTGACTCGGTCATTTCCTGCTGAAGGGTAAACCATAATGTTTCCAGTTGTTCAATTGTTGGCAAGGTTTTACTGTTTACCAACTCGGCTAGCTGTTTGGTTCGATTGGGATATTGTTCAGAGACTAGTGAATTTTCTAAATCTGCTTTTAAATCGCCCGCAACCTGTTTTGCAACCCCAAACAATTCTCCAAGTACACCACTACGCTTATTCAGCTCGGTTTCCAACTCACTGAGGATTTGTTCGTTACTTTCCAACTGCGTCCGTAACTGATCACTAAGACGCTGTTGCTGTTGCAATTTTGCCTTTGCATCAGCCAAAAGTTTTTGCTGTTGCTTTTTTTCTGAAAGAAATTTTGCTTCCCTCTGTTTACTGATTTTTCCTTCGCGGCTTTGAGCCTGTTTTACTGATCTTAATAACTGATTCAGATCGAGATGTTCCGCTCTTACCATTGATCCAAAAAAAACTAGGCTTAAAATAATTGCTAAATTTTTCATTTGACAGACTCCGCTGCGGGTACTGGAACCACCAACAAATCTGGTGCTGCTTCCTTTCTCGCAATCCGCAAACCATTACGAATTGCATTTCGATAATCTGAAGATAAAATATCCCAGGTTTTGGTTTCTCTGTTCCAGGAACCGGTTTCGCTACCATCAAGACGTTGATAATACAAAGCCACGCGACCCAGGCGTAAAAAATCGACTGATATTTTGTTATCTCCTACCACTAGGTTTGACCGATAAGCTTCTATAGTTTTTCCGTAGTCATTTTCAATTTGGTAGGCTTCAATAATACGGCGAAATTTTTCGGCATTGGTAACATCAGCCCTATTGATCATTTCTTTTAAACGGTTTAATCGTTGTAGTCGTTCTTCTGGTAAAAAAGGGATATCCAATTGAATAAACTTTTCCAGGCTATCCAGCATTCGCAAAATCAACGGTATAATTTCCTGCTGGGTAGTTTCAATATCTTTCAGTTGCTGTTCTAATGAAGCTTTTTCTTCGGTTTGGGAGTTGATCAATGTTCGTAAATATCGATTATAGGTATCTAGCGTTTTTATTTGTCGTATTGCTGTACGATATTCCGCCAATGCCTTTTGGGCCTGATCGCTGTATTTATCTATTTTTTTTTGTGACTTGATAGCAGCATTATTGGTTGCCATATCTATATTTATTGCTTGCTGGAGTTTTTCAGCCCATACTGGGGCCATAAACAAACCCATAAGTACCATTAAAATCACCAACTTCCCTTGAGAAAAAACCATAAGTTATTCCAGAATATTGCTACATAAAGCGTTTTATTTTATAACAATAACTTTAGGAAAACTAACAATCTACCCATAAAAAAGTTAAAATAGTCGGTTTTATTTTTCAAATGCTTAATTTAATTGCTCCTTCGACATGCAAAAAACTTATACAACGGATGACTTAAGAATTCGGGAAACTAAAGAAGTCATTCCTCCCGAGCAAATTCACAAGCAGATACCAATTAGCGCAAACGCAACTGATATTATTTATCATACCAGGAAGTCTATTCATAACATCTTAAATGGCCAAGATGATAGATTACTAATAGTTGTAGGTCCTTGTTCTATCCATGATCCAATTGCTGCAATTGAATACGCCCAAAATCTAAAAGCTGCCAAAGATGAATTTGAACAAGACTTATTAATTGTAATGCGGGTTTATTTTGAAAAACCCAGAACCACTGTTGGTTGGAAAGGTTTAATCAATGATCCTGATTTAAATTCCAACTTCAACATCAATAAAGGCTTGAAGATTGCCAGAAAACTGTTGCTTGATATTAATGAAGCTGGTATCCCAGCCGCGACAGAATATCTGGATTTGATTACTCCCCAATACATTTCCGATTTAATTTCCTGGGGTGCTATTGGTGCAAGAACAACTGAAAGTCAGGTTCACAGGGAACTTGCTTCCGGATTATCCTGTCCAGTTGGGTTTAAAAATGCCACTGATGGGACTGTCAAAATTGCTATTGATGCAATTGGTGCGGCAATGCGGCCGCATCATTTTCTTTCAGTCACCAAAGCCGGACGTTCTGCTATTTTTTCTACTTCTGGCAATAAAGATACTCATATTATCTTACGCGGTGGCAATGATCAGCCCAACTATGATGCTGTTAGTGTCGAACACACTGCTGAAGGAATGGTCGCAGCGAAAATCCGGCCAAATATTATGATTGATTTCAGCCATGCAAACAGTTTAAAACAGTATCAACGGCAGCTTATTGTCAGTGAAGATGTATCAAAACAGGTCGCCACTGGCGATACAAGAATAATTGGAGCCATGATTGAAAGCCACCTGAGGTCTGGCAGACAGAATGTGGATAATGGACAGGAACTAGTTTATGGTCAAAGTATTACTGATGGTTGCCTGGGTTGGGAAGAAACCATGCCCCTGTTAAAAAATTTGGCGCTAGCAGTACAAACACGGCGAAATGTTAATGATTTATCTGGAGCTGAATAAAATGAAAATTTTTGTTAATGGTGATATTCATCAATATAATGAAATTATTACTGTTGCACTCGTTGTTGATGAATTAGGTTTGACAGGCAAGCGAATTGCAGTCGAACTGAATCAGGAAATATTACCTTACGATCAATATTCTAAACAAATATTAAATGATCAGGATAAATTGGAAGTCGTTCATGCTATCGGTGGAGGACAAACCGATGGTTTTCAAGTTGCCGGAGTTAACTATCAATCGAGACTCCTGGTAGGGACTGGTAAATACAAAGATATGGAAGAAACCAGACTGGCTATAGAGGCTAGTGGTGCTGAAATTGTTACCGTAGCGATTCGCCGTACCAATATCGGCCAAAATTCAGACGAACCAAATCTTCTGGATATTATTTCTCCTGATAAATATACTATCTTGCCAAATACGGCCGGCTGTTACACTGTGGAGGACGCTGTAAGAACTTGCCGACTTGCCAGGGAACTGCTTGGTGGTCATAAACTGGTCAAGCTTGAAGTTCTTGCTGATCAAAAAACCTTGTTTCCTGATGTTGCTGCAACCTTTGAAGCTGCCGAACTACTGGTAAAAGATGGCTTTGATGTCATGGTCTATACCAATGATGACCCGATTGCTGCCAAACGTCTTGAAGAAATTGGCTGCGTCGCAGTGATGCCACTCGCTGCCCCAATTGGATCGGGTTTAGGCATTCGAAATCCCTACAATATTCTAACGATCGTTGAAAATGCAAAGGTTCCGATACTGGTTGATGCTGGCGTTGGAACTGCATCAGATGCAGCCATAGCCATGGAATTAGGCTGTGATGGGGTACTGATGAACACCGCTATTGCTGTTGCAAAAAACCCAATTCTGATGGCATCCGCGATGAAAAAAGGTATTCAGGCTGGCAGAGAAGCGTTCCTTGCTGGCCGGATGCCACGCAAACGTTTTGCAACAGCTTCATCACCAATCGATGGACTGTTTTTCTGAGCATTGAAAATTCATAAGATTCGTAGTTTTATTCGTCGCCAAGGACGAATCACTCCAGGACAGCAGCGAGCTATCGATCGACTTTGGCCAAAATACGGATTAGAACAAAAACATCCTATAAATGATAAAGATGTTTTTGGACAAAAAGCCCCTCTAATTGTAGAAATTGGTTTCGGCAATGGTGATAGCCTCGCCAAAATGGCCAAACAACAGACTGACAATGCTTTTATTGGAATTGAGGTACATAAACCAGGGATTGGTCACCTGTTGCTACAATTGGAACAACTTGACATTGAAAACGTAAGAATATTCTGTGACGATGCTGTTGAGATTCTTGAACAATGCATTGCTGATAATAGTCTTGCTAGGATCCATTTATTCTTCCCTGATCCGTGGCCAAAAAAAAGGCATCATAAAAGGCGCATCGTACGATCTGAATTTATTGATCTGATTACCCGAAAATTACAACCGGGCGGATATTTCCATGCAGCGACTGATTGGCAAGATTATGCCGAATATATGTTGTCTGTATTGGAACAACAGCCTAATCTCATTAATCAAAGCACTGATAAAGCATATTGTAAAAGACCATATTACAGGCCTTTGACCAAATTTGAATGCCGTGGCCTTGCTTTAGGCCACGGCGTTTGGGATTTGATTTTTCGAAAAAAAACCGACTGATTTTTCTAAAATTAAGCTACTTCCAACTGCTGTTCCAACTCTTCAGCCTGGAATTTTTCCAGCTTCATTGCCTTAATAATCGTTGCCAATTCCTGACGCTGCCTTTTTAAGGGTTCTAATTCACTCTCTAAATTAGCAATATTTTCTTCAATACTACCTTTAGATTC
>JALXCS010000344.1:0-1060 GCA_026990815.1 Methylomonas sp.
TATCCGACTTGAAAAAAGGCAATTTTGTATCTTTGTATTTGATAAAGACAAAATCATTTTTTGTAAATTTCTTATTAAAAAAGTTGCTATCAACCTGTTTTTTTACATAGATATCCGCAGAAATATTATCATCACCGTAAGAGATAGAAATATCATCAAATTCGTAAAAAAGCCTGAAGTTTTTTAAAAAGTATTCAGGTATTGAACTTTAGCTTGAATTTCAGGCCCTAAGGCAAAGTGAATCAATATGCTCTTACGATGGCTTTGTGCGTATTTTCGATAATGTATTTTTTGAGTATTTAAAGTATGTATCAAGATTTTCTGGATGTTTTAAAACGAGAAAATAAACTTTCTGCAACAGATTTATCAAAAGTGAAGCGGCTGCAAAAAACCACAATGGATCCTTTGCCTACTACACTGATGAAACTTGGTTTTTGTTCTGAACGGGATATTGCGGTTGCTTTGGCTGAATCAAACCAACTGGAGCTGGTTGAAGCGTCGGAGTATCCAGATACTTCGCCTTTTCCAGAGGATGTTTCACTCCGGTTTCTAAAGGAAAATCATATCATTGGTGAAGCTGAGATGAACGACGAAATTTCCGTTATCGCTATGGATCCCGAAGTTAAGTTTAATTTCGATAGTTTACGTTTGGCTTGTGGTAAGGAAATCAAAGTTAAGGTTGGCGTTGCTTCGGAGATTGATAATGCTCTTGAAATTCAATATGGCGAAGGCAAGTCCCAGATGGGGAAAATTTTCGATGGCTTGGGAACTGAAGAAATTGGCGATGATGATATTGAGCATCTGAAAGACCTGGCCAGTGAAGAGCCGGTGATCAAAATGGTTAATTTGATTATGCAAAGAGCGTTGGAAACCCGAGCATCAGATATTCACATTGAACCTTTTGATAATTCACTGAGTATTCGATTGCGAATTGATGGAGTTTTGCAGGATATTGAAGCGCCACCGGTGTCTTCTGTTGCCGCAGTAATTTCACGGATCAAAATTATGGCAAACCTGAATATTGCCGAACGCCGTTTACCTCAGGATGGACGTATAAAAA
>JALXCS010000344.1:1070-11530 GCA_026990815.1 Methylomonas sp.
GCAAGGAAATTGATTTACGGGTTTCAACAGTACCGACCATGTACGGCGAAAGCGTAGTTATCCGTTTATTGGACAAGGAAAATGCGGTTCTGGATTTCGAACAACTGGGTTTTACGGGCAAAAACGCCAAATCATTTATCGATATTCTGGATAAACCCAATGGCATTGTTTTAATAACCGGGCCAACGGGAAGTGGTAAATCAACTACACTTTATGCTGCACTGAAAAAACTTAATAGCGCTGAAAGTAAAATTATCACCGTTGAAGATCCGGTTGAATACCAGATGGATGGTGTAAATCAAATTCAGACCAAGCCACAAATTGGATTAACTTTTGCCACCGCGTTAAGGTCAATTGTCCGGCAAGATCCGGATATCATTATGATAGGAGAAATGCGTGATCTTGAAACAGCTAAAATAGCTGTTCAATCGGCATTAACCGGTCACCTGGTACTGTCGACACTGCATACTAATGATGCAGCAGGTGGTGTGACACGGCTTCTTGATATGGGGTTGGAAGAATATTTGTTAAGTTCAACCGTGAACGGAATTTTGGCGCAACGACTGGTCAGGAAATTATGTCCTAGCTGTAAAAAGCCTCACCCCATTGGTGATGAACTGATTGAACAAATGCAATTACGGAAATATCAACCGAAAGGTGAGATTGTGATGTATGCCCCTGTTGGTTGTGATGACTGCGCCGGCATAGGCTATCGGGGCCGGATTGCAATTATTGAATTTTTGAAAATGACCGATCCAATCAGGTCATTGATTATGGCTCGTGCTGAGGCTGGAGATATCCAGAAACTGGCAGTAAAGGAAGGCATGTTAACCATGAATGATGATGGTATGGCGAAAGTGGTGCAAGGCGTCACAACTTTGGAAGAAGTGATGAGTCATGTTTCGGTTGATAATATTTCCCCTGAAAGCCATGCATTGCTGCAAGCTCGTAGTTTGTTGAGTGAGGCGAAGAAAAAAATTGATATTTAGGGATGATTTCTTGCGGATAACAGAAAAAAACTGGAATGGCATTATATTTTTATAAGGCAGTTACCCGCGATGGGGAAATTGTTGAAGAACATAAAGAAGCGGTGGACGAGCAGTCCGTAATCCAGGCGTTACAAAAAGATGGCTTGATGCCTATCAAGGTGTCATTAGCCTCTGCTAATCCTTTTAGCTTTTTAAAACTGGGCGCTAACGCTAATAAGCTGCCGCAGAAAGATATTTTACTTTTTACCCGTGAATTAGCGACATTGTTAGAGGCTGGGCTGCCACTGGATAAGTCTTTGTCAGTGCTGATGGATCTTACTGAAGATAATGTCAAACTCAACAAGATGATTGAGCAAGTACTGGATTGTGTCAAGGGCGGATCAACTCTTGCAGATGCATTGGAAAGCCAAACCAATATATTTAATAAATTTTACTTGAATATGGTTCGTGCGGGAGAATTGGGCGGTAGCCTGGAGGGAGTGCTCAGTCGCTTGACTGAATACCTGGAACGTTCAAAAGAATTAAAAGACAGCGTTGGAACAGCTTTGATTTATCCTGCTATTTTGCTGGTGATGTCAATGGCTTCTATCTTTGTAATGTTGACTTTTGTGGTGCCTCAGTTTACTGAAATGTTTGAAAGTGCGGGCAAAGAGCTGCCTATTTCGACCCAAATTGTTGTTGGTGCTGCAGAATGGTTACAGCAGTATTGGTGGCTGGTAATTTCTGGAGTCTTACTGATAATGGCATATGTTAATTATCAAATGATTGACCCGGTCAGGAAAAAGCGCTGGGATAAGCGGTTTCTGAAGTTACCGCTGGTTGGTGAGATTGTATTAAATATGGAAACGGCAAATCTGGCCCGCACCATGGGAACTTTACTAGGCAACGGTGTTTCAATATTAACTGTTTTAACGATTGTTCAGGAAACTGTTGGTAATCTGGTATTGGCGGAAGCTGTTGGCGAGGCAGCCGGCAAGCTCAAACAAGGTCAGAATATGTCAAGCGCATTGATTGAGAGTGAGCGCTTCCCCAAGCTTGCCATGCAGATGATCAAGATGGGAGAGGAAACAGGCAAACTTGAAGAAATGCTACTTAAGGTTGCAAATCTATATGATAAACAATTGAAAGTGGCTATCGAAAGGATGCTTGCACTCATGGAGCCAGTGCTTATTATTTCCTTGGGGCTGATAATTGCCGGGATAATTGTTTCAATTTTAATGGCTATTTTGAGTGTGAATGATTTGGCATTTTAACTTTTGGAGTTGTAATGGAAAGAATGATGAAAATTAAAAAAACAGCAACACAGCATGGATTTACTCTGCTTGAATTATTGGTGGTGTTGGCCATTATCGCCATGTTGGCGGGATTAGTCGGGCCACAGGTAATGAAACATATGGGTGGTGCAAAAAGCAAAACAGCGAAAGTGCAAATTGAAGATTTATCTGCTGCGCTTGATATGTATCGGCTGGATGTCGGTAAATATCCGACTACTGAGCAGGGATTGCAAGCCTTGGTAGAAAAACCTGATAATGCTAAACGTTGGAATGGACCGTATTTACGCAAAAACAAAATTCCGCAAGATCCATGGGGTGAGGATTATAAATATGCTTCTCCCGGTGAAAAAGGCAAGTTCGATATATACACCTATGGCCTGGATGGTAAAGAAGGCGGTGAAGGCGAAGATGCAGATATTGGAAACTGGGATTAAAAAATTAAGCCCTATCATCGATCTGGATGTTCAATTTCCAAATCGACCTTTGGGATAGCGGTATCATATTAGACTATCGTTCCTGAAATAAATACAGGCATTGCAGATGAGAGAAAAAGGATTCTCGTTAATTGAATTAACTGTTGTGCTTGTCATTATGATAGCCGGGGCGGCACTTGTTGGACCACATATTTCTGCGGGTAGAGAGACTTCGCAAATAAAAGCTGCTGCCAGGGATTTAGCGTCTGCACTTCGCTATGCAAGAGGCCAATCATTAATTAGTCAGAAGGAAGTCTATGTCAGTATTGATCTTGATAACAATGAATATCAATTAAGTACCCGGGACAAGGTCTACAAGATTGCGGAAGATATTGATATTACCCTAGTGACAGCTCAATCCGAGCAAACCGGAGAAGGGCAAGGCAATATACGTTTTTTTCCTGATGGCTCATCAACGGGGGGGAGGATTACCCTGAAGGGCAGTAATGAAGTTGAATGGCTGGTTGATGTGAACTGGCTGACTGGGCATGTGCAGATTTTAGATGAATAGGAACAAGCAAAATAAACAACACGGATTTTCCTTGCTGGAAATACTGGTGGCTTTTTCCATTCTTTCCTTATCTTTGGGAATTTTGCTTAATATTTTTTCGTCAGGAGTTCGTACCGCGGTTTTGTCGGAAGACTATACTGCCGCAGTGCAAATTGCTGAATCATTGCTGGCCAGGACTGGTGTAGAAAATGAATTGGTGGAGGGAGAACTAAGTGGCGAAGAATATGAAAAATATAATTGGACGATCAGCAGCTATCCTTATGAAGTTTATGAGCAGCATAATCTAGAACCCCCAGAAAACAGCACTGGCAAAAAAGATAAACTTAAGGTCTTTCAGGTTATTGTTACCGTTGCTTGGAACGAAGGAGAAGGTGACGAAAATGAGCGGGTGGTTCAATTGAATACCCTTAAATACAGCTTCAATTAATAATGCAAAAAAACTTCGGGTTTACATTGATAGAAGTGCTCATCGGTATGAGTCTTTTGAGCGTTATGATGCTATTGCTCTTTGGCAGTTTGCGAATTTCGGTTCGTAATTGGGATGCGGGCGAAGAACGAATTTTTGAAGTCAGCGAAGTTGCTAGTGTTCAAAATTTTTTTCAAAGGTTTTTGACTTCAGTTCGGCCGTTTGAAGATGATTTTTCTGGTGATGAGCCGGAGTTCAGTTTTCAGGGCGAAAGTCGAAAGCTCAGGTTTGTCGCTTCATTACCTGCAAGTGCAGGGAGGCAAGGGTTGCAGATTTTTTCATTAAAACTGAAATCTTATGATGACAGCGAAAATTTGACGGTGGATATTGTGCCGTTTTTGCCAGCTGCCGATGGTGAAGAATGGAAGGATGAAGAAGTCACGTTGGCGGAAAAGATTACTGATTTTAAATTATCTTATTTTGGTGCTATTGATGACGATGATGAGGCGACGTGGCATGAACAATGGCTGGACCAAAAACAATTGCCTTCGTTGGTGAAAGTGGAAATTGAATTTGAGAATAGTGCGTTATGGCCAGAACTTGTTGTTGCGCCAAGAATGAGCACTGCACAGTCAGCATCAACTCGTAACAAAGGTTTTAACCTGGATGAACCGGACCTGTTATAAGACCAGTTCGTTGCAACAGGGTATGGCATTGGTTCTGGTATTGTGGGTGCTCACTCTTTTGACCATTATGGCCGGTAGTTTTGCCTTGAGTATCAGGCGCGAAGCCTCGGTAATCAGCAGTGTCAGAGATAGTGCTGAAGCCTCGGCAGTTGCAAGAGCAGGGGTTATTATTGCCCAGAAAATGTTGTTAAACCCAGATAAAAATGAGCGCTGGCTGGCTAATGGAACTGTTTATCCTGTGGAATATGCGGGCACTGAAATTAAAATTAAGATTGTTAGTGAGCAGGGGAAAATAAATCTAAACAAGGCCAAAAAGAAGTTACTGGAAAACATGATCAAGTACTTTGATGATGAGGATGATAGGGCAGTAAAAATTGCTGATGCAATTCTGGATTGGCGCGATACCAATGATCTGGTTAGGTTGCATGGTGCGGAAACAGCTCAATATCAGGATGAAAATTTGAAGTATGTGCCTAGAAACAAGCCTTTTCAAAGTATTGAAGAATTACAGTTGGTTTTAGGTGTGGATCAGGAGCTGTATAAAAATCTTGAGCCGTTAATCACCATTTATTCAAAAAATGGTAATGTCGATAAAAATACGGCATCTGAAACTGTTTTAGCAATTTTAGAAGGCCAAACACAGGAACAGCAGGAAAAAAAGCAAAAAGAGACTGAAATTAAAGATGAGCAGGATGAATTGTCAACTTTGTTTGACCCCAAAAAAAACAAACTCAACACCACAACACAAGGGGCATTTACTATATTTTCTGAAGCAAAGCTAGAAAATGGGGCAAAGTCAATGATAAAGACTATTATTAGAAGAATGAGTCCTCCGATAAAAGGAAAACCACCTTTTCTGGTGTCATCCTGGAGCAGGCTGTATAGTTCTGACGAGTCCTTATTTGAAGCGGAAGAGGAACAATAAATAACAATTACGCATGAATAGATTGGGTCGAAATATAAGCGATTTTTTTCGTTGGTGGCAGAGCGAGCTGGCTTTTTTAGTGCCGGAGCCACTTAAACGTATATTTAGTGAAAACAAAGGCAAAATAATTATCGAGCCTGAGGCCGATTCTGTTCGAGTCTATTTTGTTCTGGGAAATCATAAACATCAGCTTGGCGTTTTTGAACTTAACGAGATAGGCAAGGCTGAATATCTTGCTTTGCTTGAGAAAGATAATCGGCTGGAAAAGTCAGATTTGGTGATTCGCCTTTCTGATCATGATGCTATCGAAAAAATAATATTTTTACCTGCGGCAGCTGAGGACAATCTTGAACAGGTAATCTCTTACGAACTGGATAAGTTGACGCCATTTCATCCGGAACAGGTTTATTTTGCAGTCAGGGTTCTGGATGATAACGCTCAGCCCGATCAGATTGAGGTGCAGTTGGTTTTAACGCCTCGGGAAAGGCTGGATGCTATTTGTAAGGAACTGAAAGGCTGGGGGCTGGTTCCTGCGGTTGCTGATTTTGTCGGTCATCCAAACGATTTTGAACATGACAGGGAAACCTATAATTTATTGCCAACCTGGGCAAGGGCACAGGAAAATGTTTTTGCGCAAGCTATAAATTATGGTGTCATTGGTCTATTGTTGATTTTGTTGGCGGCTGTTTTGGTTATTCCTGTCTGGAAAGAAGCCACGGCAGTCGAGCAACTGAATGAGCAAATTAGGGATGTTGCCAAAGATGCTGCGGAAGTTGAAGAGTTGCGAAATGAAATTGAACAGCTTCAGGATAAAACTGCCCGCTTGTTGGAAAAGAAAACCAATGCGGCATCGATGCTTGAAATGCTGGAAGTTCTCAGTAGGTTGATTCCTGATGATACCTGGTTAAAGCATTTGAGATTTTCAAAAGGGAAATTACAGATTCAAGGCCAGTCACCTACTGCTTCCTCATTAATTAGTCTGTTGGAAGAATCTGATTTGTTTGAGAGTGTAAGATTCGTGTCTCCCGTTACTCAGGATAGAAGGACTGGGCTGGAGCGTTTTCAGATTTCTGCTGAGATCAGTAAAGGAAAGAAGAATGTTGGATCAACTGAATAAGCAGCAAAAGCGATGGGTTGCGCTGGCTCTGTTGGGCGTTGTGGTTGTGTTTGTCATTTTGATAGTGATTGTGCCGTTAATTAATGCCGGCCTTGACTACAATGAAACCAAACAAGACCTGGCTTTTCGATTAAAGCGATATAAGGAGGTTATTGCCAGTAAAGACAAAGTCATGGCAAATGCTGAAAATGTTAAAAAGCAATATGCAGAGCAGGAATATTTTAATACCCGTGAAACAGAAGCACTGGCTTCTGCTGACCTGCAAAAATTTATAAAAACGGCTATTTCTGCTGCCGGAGGGCAGCTAACCAGTACCCAGGTATTACCCAGTAAAACAGAAGAAGATATTACCCGGATTACAGTTAAAGTAAGAATGAATGGAACTATCGAGCATTTGCGGCAGGTTTTGTACGATATCGAGATGTCAAAGCCTTTAATGCTAATAGAGGAAATGGATATCAGGCCAGTCAGAGGAAGGCGTAACAGAAAAACCAGAAAAATAGAGCCAAGCAACAAGATGAATGTCAATTTTCAAGTGGTTAGTTTTATGAGAATTAAATCATGAAGACAATCTGGACCGGCTTGAATATTAAATTAATCTCCTTGTTGCTCGCAATTTGTGTATTGCTTGCAATTATAGCCATAGCAGAATGGGCATATGCCGAATATTCATATCGCGATTTATTGACGTCAATTGATGATATTGACGAAACTGAAGATGAAGTGGAAACTTTGCCCGAGATTAAATTAGCAGAAAAACCTTTGGAAAGTTATTCTCATATGGTTAACCGGCCATTGTTCACAGAAGGAAGAAAGCCGGTAGAAGAGGCAGATGATAAACCGGCTGAAGAATTTACCGGAAATATTGAGCTGGAGTTGACCGGTATAGTGGAAACGCCAGAGGGCACAACTGCTATGCTTAGGGATAAACTGAAGCAAAAAAATTATCGGGCCAGGAAAGGGGATAATGTTGAAGGATGGGATGTAGATGATGTCCTGGATGAAAAAGTTATTGTCAGGCGAGGCGTAAATCGTAAAGAATTACCATTAAGAAAGCCTCGTCCACAACAGGCAGAATCACCTAAATTAAAACCGCCAAGGAGAGCAAGGTCGCCAAGAAAACGAACAGCGCCACTGATGAAAGAAAATGACGAACTGTAAAAACAATAATGCCATGAAAAAATTTACCATTATTCTTGCCAGTATAACTTTGTTGGCATCATGTGAACATTTAGGGCCTTATCCCAATAAAAAAATGAAAATGGTGCCTGCTGATGACCCCACTGAAGTCACTACTCAGGAAACTGTTTTTGATCAGCTCAGTAATAAAGGACTTGAAGATGCGGATGGCAGCCCCAAGGATGAATTTTATCGTGGTACGGGAAGATTTGTTAATCCGGTAGTAAAGCCGGGGGAATCTAAAAAAAGTTCAGCGACTGGCAAATTTACCCTAAATTTTGAGGATGCGGCTTTAAGTGAAGTGATCAAGGTTATTCTTAGCGATACCCTGGGCGAAAGTTACATGGTTAATCCAAAAGTAGTCGGGAAAGTGACCTTGCAAACCTCCAGGCCATTGACCAGGGAAGAATTGCTTCCGACTCTGGAATTATTGTTGCAAGTCAATAATGCCGCGCTCATTAAAGATGGCAGTATGTATCGTATTGAACCATTGAGTAGTGCCTTGAAAGCCGGTGTTAATACCAGTGTGGCGGGAAAAGGAAAAGCCCAATCTGCCGGTTATCAGGTGCAAATTATGCCGTTGCAATATGTTGGCGTTGAAGAGATGCGGGAAATTCTTGAGCCAATGGTGTCGGGGTCGGCCATTCTCAGAGCAGACAAAGCCAGAAACTTGTTGATGGTGGCGGGAACAGCGAAAGAGTTGGAAAGCATAAAACAAACCGTGTCTACTTTTGATGTAGACTATATGTCGGGGATGTCTTTTGGAATTTTCACCCTGAAAAACAGCGACGTTGAAACGCTCAATAAAGAGCTTGAAGCAGTATATAACCTCGCTGAAGGCAGCCCTATGGCGGGAATGTTCAAACTGGTTCCGATAGAACGGATGAATGCTATTTTGGCCATTACTCCACAACCCCGGTATCTGGACAAAATCAAGCTCTGGATTAATCGCCTGGATAGAGCAGTTGGGAGCGCTGGCGGTGGAGTGATTGTTTACCGCTGCCAGCATGTCAAGGCAGATGAATTGGCGGCTACATTAAATGAGATTTTTACTGGAAAAGAAAAGAAAACTAAAGAACCAACTGTAGCTGCAGGCCGGAAGGCAACCAAGATAAACAGCAGGAACAAAAAAGCCAAGACTAAAACTAAAAAAACCACGGCAAGAAGAACTTCATCAAGCAGAAGATCTACAGCACCTGATATTTCAGGAATTGGTGATGTCAGAATTATTGCTGATGAGCCGAATAATTCAATCATTATCGTGGCGACACCCCAGGAATATGAAACCATAAAGGCAGTGATTAAAGAGTTGGATGTAATGCCGCTGCAGGTTCTGATAGAGGCAACCATAATTGAGGTTCGATTGAGTGAGCAGACAAAATATGGGGTAAGTTGGGGGCTTGGGACTAATAGAGGAGTAACTTCATCTACCGATGACAAGGGTAAAATTACCGAGAGTGGAGGTTCTGGTGCTGCTAGAGGAATGGCTCAGCTAGGAGAATTGGCGGCTGCTGCTGCATCAGGGGCAAGTACGGGGGGATTTTCTTATGTAATTAGCAACGTCTCAAATACTGTTCAGGCGACAATTGACGCCTTTGGAGTAGACGATAATATTAATGTGCTT
This sequence comes from Methylomonas sp., assembly GCA_026990815.1. Taxonomy (GTDB): domain Bacteria; phylum Pseudomonadota; class Gammaproteobacteria; order Methylococcales; family Methylomonadaceae; genus JALSJK01. The sequence continues at coordinate 10,255 of JALXCS010000344.1, forward strand.
TCTACACCTTCGCTAATGGTGTTAAACAATCAAGAGGCTATTATAACGGTTGGTAATAAGGTGCCAACGCGAACAAATGAGGTGACTAATCTTGGTGCTGGAGTAAGCAACACGACAGCAGTTAATAGTGGAATCGAGTCGACCGATACTGGTGTAAAATTAAAAGTGACACCCAGAGTAAATGCTAATGGGGTGGTCATTATGGAAATAGAACAAAGCGTTAAGGAAGCAACTGAGACTAAAACATCAAATATCGATTCTCCGACAATTCTTAATCGAGAAATTAACACAACTGTTGCTATTTATAGCGGGGAAACAGTTGTCTTAGGAGGATTGATTGATGAAACTTATAGCGATGTGACGACTGGTATTCCTTGGTTAAAAGATCTTCCTTATGTTGGAGTTTTGTTTGGTGAAACAGATCGAAAGAAAAAGAAAAGTGAATTAATCGTTTTAATTACACCCCGGGTTGTACAGAACAAAGCTGATGCCAGAAGAGAAACAAGAAAATATCAACTTAGATTACCCAGCTTGTATGAAATCGATGATGATTTAAAAGATATCAGTGGCGAATTAAAACAATTAAAGAAACATCAAAACCTTCCAAACTAGAGTTATTCTTCTCTAATATTTTGGCCCACAAAGACGTGAGCTTATGAAGCCATAAATCACCTTTTCATTGGTGTAATCATTAGCATTGGTTAAGGCTTAAGCTAAATCTGTTTGATTTTATTTTATTACTGTGGGTGAAGTTGCTTGTAGGTGATAAAAATTCAATTTCCAGAAACTTTTTTGATCAAAAGCACAAAAATGCTGATCGAAAAAGCCATCAAAATTTCCGCAATAATTGCGTTATTAAATAACAGTTTTTTTGCGAAATAATCTCATGTATTCCTGATTGAAGAAAAATGTATTCGTTTACATAATAACCAGTAGATCAAATGAACCCAATAAATATTTTATTGTGGATTCATTGCAAATATTAGTTTTCCAAGTGTTTTTCTTCCATTCCCCCCTCCCACCTCCCCTTGTCTCTCCTTTGAGTAATCGTCTAATAGTTAGGCTTTGGAAGGCTTCAGAACAATTTCTAGATATCCTTGGTGATCACCTGTATAAGTAAGCATATATTTACATTTAAATAAGACGATGCTAAATTAATTTTTCAGAAATTTGTGAATCTTTAATCTCTACATAACGCATAGGGTACATATCTAAGTCAAGAGGTCTTATAAAACCGCGTGTTACAATAGTTTTTGTCTCTTTGATTTGGCTTACT
>JALXCS010000345.1 GCA_026990815.1 Methylomonas sp.
ACCCTGGAGCGTTCGAATCGATGGGAGCAGTTTTGGGATAAAGTCAGTCAATATGGTGCTGTCCATTGCTAACTTACATCATAATGTAGTTATACCCCTTGAGATGATTCTTTAACTCTTGCTGCTTTGGATTTTGTGGGCCTTGCAGCAGGAGCATCTTCGCTAAGTTACTCACATATTGACGTAACGGGTGCAAATCTATCACCTTTGGTTGTTGCAGCAGATAATGGTGCTATTACTGTTAGTGGTGCGGGTTCAGTTCCGGAACCTTCAGTAATATTGCTTTTGACAATCGGAGGAGTTGAAGCGATCTCGTTATGGGGTAAGAAAGGTTTAACTACATAGTATATAATTGTTAAGGTTGGGGGAGATTTGTAAGATTTAAATTAGATTTTCTCCCAGCCTTTTTTTGTGTGATTTCGAATTTGCATTAATGCACAGTGTTAAGCATTACCCATGTAAAATTTTTTCCATTACCCAAGCTGTCCGACTAGCACTGGTTCCAGTGCTGGGACATTCAGTGATGCCATTTAATTGGTCGACTATGGATTGGATTAGTGGTTGCTGCACATGTTCAGGCTGGTCGATTGCAAATTCCTGTACGCCTGATTTGCTTAATAATCGAACCGGTTCTGTGCCAAATGAAGAAAACTGTAGTTTTCCCTTGTCACCAAAGATTTCAGTCTGATCTTGTCTTTGAAAGCTATTAAAACTCCATAATCCGGTGGCTTGAACGCCTGATAAAAAACTAAAGCATGCGCAGACAGTATCCTCGGCAGGATAGTGTTTGCCGAGATTTCCGGTATAGCCTGAAGCGCTTTCAATTGGCCCCAGCATAAAGTCCAGATAATCTAGGGTATGGCAAGCCAGATCCATAAAGAAACCACCTCCGGAGATATCAGGTAAAACCCGCCAGGGCAATGGTTTTCCAGAATCATGACAAAAAGTACGGGTAAAAATAATATTTACCGCCTGTATTTTCCCAATTGCGCCGGCATCCAGTAAGGACTTGATTTTCAAAAAACGGGGCAGGGTGCGGCGGTAATAAGCGACAAACAATGCTACTTTGGCCTTCTCACAAGCATGAACCATGTTCTGACACTGTTGATAATTGAGTGCCATTGGTTTTTCTACATAAACTGGCTTGCCGGCTTTAGCAACTTCCAGAACATAGTCGTGATGTTTGTTTGGTGGTGTGGCAATATAAACAGCATCTACTTCCGGATCATTGATTAATTCCTGGCTGTTCGAATAAAATTTGGCAATACCATGACGCCGAGCATAATCTTCAGCCAAATGTTTATCCCTGCGCATGACCGCAACCAACTTGGAATAATTAGCTTTTTGAAATCCAGGGCCACTTTTAATTTCAGTTACCTGGCCACAGCCGATAATACCCCAACGAATAATTTTCAATGATATTCTCCTGTAAATTTTGCCTTTACGATTAAGACTAAATAAAATGAAATTTTAAATCCAAGAAATTATCATGCCAAAATTACCCGAAAACCTCTACCGTGTCGAACAAGTCAGAGAACTTGACCGGATTGCCATTCAGGAATTTGGTATTCCCGGATATGAATTGATGAATCGCGCCGCCATGGCTAGTTTCCGAATAATTCGCATGAATTGGCGGGAAATCGATGGTGTAGCTATCTTTTGTGGATCCGGCAACAATGCAGGTGACGGCTATGTGCTTGCCCGGCTAATGATGGAAGCCAGGATGGGTGTGATGGTTTACGCTGTTGCGCCGCCAACTCAATTGAAAGGCGATGCGCTGGATGCTTTTCAGGACTATCAGGCAATTGGCGGTAAAATCATTGATTTTCATCCAAATATTGAATATTCCGCTAATACTTTTATAGATGCTATTTTGGGGACAGGGGTTAATCGTGAAGTAACAGGCCGTTTTGCAAAAGCTATAGAAACTATCAACAATACAGGTAAAACTGTCATTTCACTTGATATTCCGTCTGGATTAAATGCAGATACCGGTGTCAAAATGGGCCAAGCAGTTTGTGCAAATGCAACAATTACATTTATCGGCTTAAAGCAAGGATTATTTACAGGAGATGCTCCTGATTGTTGCGGAGAAATTTATTTTTCGTCTCTAGATGTACCGGATGATCTTTATCAGACAGTGCCAACCACGACAACAATAATGCAAGATCCCAATTTTCAGGATCGGGAACGGTGTGCACATAAGGGAAAATTTGGCCATGTGCTGGTTATTGGAGGTAGTCATGGGTTTTCCGGTGCCGCACGCCTAGCTGGTGAAGCAGCCGCCAGAATCGGGGCAGGATTGGTTAGTATTGCAACCCAGTCGGAGCATGCAGGATATATGAATATCATGGTACCGGAATTAATGTGTCATGGCGTTGATAATCAGCAACAACTACGGGCATTAATGCAAAAAGCGACCGTGATTGTCATTGGTCCGGGCCTGGGGCAGAGCCAATGGGCGAAGCAACTTTGGCTGCAAGTGATGGTAACTACGGATAAACCGCTGGTCGTTGATGCTGATGCATTGAATTTACTAGCCCAAAACGCGCAATATAATGATAACTGGATTTTAACGCCACACCCTGGAGAAGCTGCAAGGCTATTAGGGTGTACGAGCTCAGATATTCACCGAGACCGATTTGCAGCAGTACAGGCAATCCAGGAAAAATTTGGTGGTTGCTGTGTGTTGAAAGGCGCGGGCTCTTTGATAACGGATGGCAATAGTGTTTTAGTTTCAACAACTGGCAATCCCGGTATGGCATCAGGAGGAATGGGGGATGTTTTGACTGGTGTCATCTCTGGATTACTGGCACAAGGCATGGGCAATTATCATGCTGTTTCCAATAGCGTTTATCTACATGGCAAGGCAGCAGATCAAGTCGCGCAAGCATTTGGAGAAAGAGGTATGTTGGCCAGCGATTTAATGGCGTATTTAAGACAACTGGTCAATCCCAAATGACTATTGTTTTATCTTCAGAACAAGAAACTGAGGCCTACGGGGCGCAGCTTTGGCAGCAATTGCCAGGCCAATGTATTGTGTTTCTTAATGGTACGTTGGGTGCCGGGAAAACTACGTTAGTGCGAGGTTTTCTGCGTGCGGGTGGTCACAAAGGTGCAGTTAAAAGTCCAACTTATACGTTAGTTGAAGAATACCAATTACCGAATCAGCTGATTTATCATTTTGATTTTTATCGTCTAAAGGATCCGGAAGAACTGGAATGGATTGGTATTCAGGACTATTTTGCACAAAAATCCATATGTTTCATAGAATGGCCAGAAATGGGAAAAGCTATGTTGCCTGATGCGGATATAGTCATCCACATCTCAGTAAAAGAGCAATACCGTGTTCTTGAGATGGGTATAGCTACATTATGATGTAAGTTAGCAATGGACAGCACCATATTGACTGACTTTATCCCAAAACTGCTCCCATCGATTCGAACGCTCCAGGGTTCTCAAGCTGAGGA
>JALXCS010000346.1 GCA_026990815.1 Methylomonas sp.
TTGTTACTCCGCGGTGATCATGAACTCAACATGATTAAAGCCGAAAAACTGCCTGGAATTGCTTCGCCATTAACATTTGCAAGCGACGAAGAAATCAAACAAAGCATTGGCTGCGAACCTGGCTCAATTGGCCCGATTGGACTGAAAATACCAGTTATCATCGATCGAAGTGCAACCTTGCTGGCAGATTTTGTTTGTGGCGCCAATCAAACCGGCAAACATTATTCCGGTGTTAATTGGCAACGTGACCTGCCCTTACCTGAACGGGTTGAAGATTTGCGATTGATTGTTGAAGGTGATGTCAGCCCGGATGGCAAAGGTAAATTAACTATTGCCCGCGGTATAGAAGTTGGCCATATTTTTCAATTGGGAAGCAAATATTCTGAGGCCATGAAAGCCGCTGTCATTAATGAGGATGGCAAAAACCAAACCATGATAATGGGCTGTTACGGCATTGGAATTTCCCGGATAGTCGCGGCGGCCATTGAACAAAGTCATGATGACAAAGGTATCATCTGGCCGACAAATCTCGCTCCTTTTCAAATTGCCTTGTGTCCAATGAACATACATAAATCGGTTCGACTAAGAGAGGCAGCAGAAAGATTATACCAACAAATGCTCGACGCGGGACTTGACGTGCTATTTGATGACAGGAAAGTAAGAGCCGGTTTTATGTTTTCTGATATGGAGCTTATTGGTATTCCACATCGCATTGTACTTGGTGATCGGGGGCTTGATAACAATGTTGTCGAATACCGTGGACGAACTGATACCGAAAACCAGGATATCCCTTTATCAGAAATTATTGCCTTCCTTAAACAGAAAATGAATTAATGGCCTTGCTGATTATCAAGCAGCTGGCTTGCCATGTTTAAGGCATAAATAACAGCCTTGGTTCTGATCTGGTGGCGGTTTCCGGAAAATATTTGTTGACTTGTGTGGATGATACCCGGCTTTTGCAACCATCCAAACAACACTGTTCCCACTGGTTTTTCCGGACTACCACCACCAGGACCGGCAATACCGCTAGTAGCAACTGCAAAGTCGGCAGCGCTGTTTTGAATTGCACCTGTCAACATTTCCTTTATGGTTGCTTCGCTGACAGCACCAAAGCGATCCAGAGTAGACTCCTGAACGCCCAACATTTGAATTTTTGCCAGGTTACTGTAAGTGATAAAACCACGATCAAACCAGACAGAACTGCCGGGGACTTCCGTAATCGCCATCGCGCAAGCTCCCCCTGTACAAGACTCGGCGGTAGTTATTTGCATTTTTCTGGCAACAAGTAAATGGCCCAGTATTTCGGCCAAATTATAAATTTCTTCATTCATAGTTTACCAACTCTACGCCACTAAATGCCAAAGCCAAACAAACCACATACACCCATGATGCAGCAATATTTACGCATCAAAGCAGAACATCCGGACACCTTGCTATTTTACCGAATGGGTGATTTCTATGAATTATTTTTCTCAGACGCAAAAAAGGCCTCGGAACTCCTGGATATAACCCTGACCAGCCGCGGCGAATCTGCTGGCACCCCTATTCCGATGGCGGGTATTCCCTATCATGCTGCTGAAGGCTATATTGCCAAATTACTCCGGAGAGGAGAATCCATTGCAATTTGTGAACAAATTGGTAATCCGGCAACATCAAAAGGACCAGTGGAACGGAAAGTTGTGCGTATCGTTACACCGGGCACTGTTACTGACGAGGCATTACTTGAAGACCGAAAAGATAACCAGCTGGTTTCCATATTCCAACAAGGAAAAAGCTTTGGCATGGCTAGCCTAGATTTAACCAACGGCCGGTTTATCTTACAACAATTCACAAATAATGAACATCTACTAGCAGAGTTGGAAAGGCTCGACCCTGCGGAATTGTTAATCAGTGAAGACAGTGAATTTTCTACCTTGCTTAAAAATCGGAATGGATTGTGTTCTCGCCCACCCTGGCATTTTGATACCGAAAGTTGTCGTCAACTAATATTAAAACAATTTAATGTTTATGATCTCCAGGGTTTTGGTTGTGAGGAATTGCCTTTGGCAATTTCCTGTGCCGGGTGTATTTTGCAATATGTCAGGGATACTCAAAAAAATTCCTTGCCACATATTCAGGGCATTGCAGTTGAAAACCATGAACAGAGTATTCAACTGGATGCCTCCAGCCGCAGGAATCTTGAACTAGACTATCATCCTTCCGGGGAAATTAGATATACACTCTTTGGCATTCTGGATTATTGCGCTACAGCAATGGGGAGTCGTTGCCTGAGACGCTGGATCAAACGGCCATTACGAGATCATCAGACACTGAATAACCGATACAATTGTATCGAATCATTATTGGACAAGCATCGTTATGAAATAATCCATGATAATCTAAAGCAAGTTGGAGACATCGAAAGAATCAGCTCCAGAATCGCCCTGAAATCAGCCCGCCCTCGTGATTTGGTAGTTCTGAGGAATACGCTCAGAGTCCTGCCTGAACTTCAGAAAAACTTATCGGCTACCGGCAACCCCCAGATCGAGCTGCTAAGTCAGTCAATTGGTGAGCATCCTGAATTACTGACACTTCTGGAAAAAGCCATCATTGATAACCCCCCAGTACTAATTCGAGATGGCGGCGTTATTGCAAAGGGCTACAACAACGAATTAGATGAATTGCGCAATTTAAGCCAAAATGCCGATCAATTTCTAATGGATATGGAAATCAGGGAAAAACAAACCACTGGCATATCAACATTAAAGGTTAATTATAATCGGGTACATGGCTATTACATTGAAGTACCTCGCTCCCAGGCTAGCAATGTACCCGATTACTACACACGCAAGCAAACGCTCAAAAATGTTGAACGCTATATCACATCAGAATTAAAATCATTTGAAGATAAGGTACTCAGCGCCCGCGAAAAATCACTGGCTTTTGAAAAATCGCTTTATGAGGAACTACTGGAAATTATTAACCTATCACTTAGAATTCTGCAACAATGTGCTGCAGCACTTGCAGAACTTGATGTATTGGCTACATTCGCAGAGCGATCTGAAAAACTGAATCTCAACCGTCCGTCATTAACATCTAAATCAGGAATTAGAATCGAGGCAGGACGCCATTTAGTGGTTGAGCAGGTTATTGACACTCCTTTTGTGGCCAATGATCTGTATTTTTCAACAAAACGCAAAATGTTGATTATTACAGGACCGAACATGGGAGGGAAATCCACCTATATGCGTCAGACTGCTTTAATTATAATCCTTGCTCATATCGGTTGTTTTACTTCTGCACAATCATTGCAATGCGGACCAGTCGACAAAATTTTCACCCGCATCGGTGCTTCAGATGATTTATCCAGTGGTCGATCAACCTTCATGGTGGAAATGTCGGAAACAGCGAATATATTACATAATGCAACCAATAACAGCCTGATACTGATGGATGAAATAGGCAGGGGAACTAGTACTTTCGACGGCCTGTCCCTGGCCTGGGCCTGTGCTGAATATCTGGCAAAAAACAACCTCGCCTATACCTTGTTTGCAACCCACTATTTTGAATTAACCGCCCTGGCCGATGAATTAGGTGTTGTACATAATGTCCATTTAGACGCCATGGAACACGGGGATAAAATCATATTTTTGCATAGCGTTAAAGATGGGCCTGCTAATCAAAGTTATGGTTTACAGGTTGCCGCCTTGGCAGGTGTTCCCGATCATGTCATTGAACAAGCTCGAACCAAACTAAGGCATCTGGAAAATACCGCCTACCTTGATCGTCAAACGGGAAAAGCCATACGGCAACTGGATTTATTTTCAACCAAAGATTGTCATCCTGCGGTTTGCTTGCTAAAAGAATTAATCCCAGATAATACCAGCCCACGGGAGGCGCTGGATATTTTGTACAAATTGAAAAAAATGGTTTAAATATAAAACCAGATTCAACCCATGAATATGCTCCATTTTTGAGATTGTAAAAAATTCTGGACATGACAAAACGTGGGGATAGAGCTTTATACACGACAAAAAATTCATCCTTACGGACATCAAAGAGGTAAGTTATTGAATTAACACGCCTTATATCACGTGGATGTAATGGAGAGCTACAAGGTTGCCGGTCAACCCTCACGAATATGAAACTATTGAGAAATGATCATACGAGGAATATCTTTTATTTTAGTACTGTCCTACGTGGTCGTTTCTGCAGCGTCAGAATGTGTGGTACTGCTTCATGGATTAGCGAGAACATCAAGTTCAATGAACGAAATGGCAGGCCGGTTAACTGAAGAAGGATACTATGTTGTGAATATCGACTACCCTTCAAGAAAGCAGGAAATATCCCTGCTTTCAGAAATTGCGGTGGGTAATGGTTTAAGCCGTTGCCATGAAAAAAATCATAACCCAGTGAATTTCGTTACCCATTCACTCGGAGGTATTTTGGTCCGCAGGTATTACAAAAACCACTTTCCCAAAAATATCAAAAGAGTGGTTATGCTAGGACCGCCAAATAACGGCAGTGAGGTTGTGGACGAAATTAAAGATTTTCCAGGGTATAAGCTTTTAAATGGCCCTGCGGGTATGCAGCTTGGTACTAGAAAAAACGATGTTCCAAAAAGCCTTGGTCCCGTAAATTTTGACCTTGGAGTAATTGCAGGAACTCAGTCAATCAACCTTATACTATCTACCTTCTTACCTAACCCGGATGATGGCAAGGTTTCAGTGGAAAGCACCAAAGTTGCAGGAATGTGCAGTTTTGTCGCATTACCAGTTTCTCATCCATTTCTTATGACAAATGATCAAGTTATCAGCGAAACCATAAATTTTCTTTTAAGTGGTAAGTTTAACAATCAGCATGCAAAAAATTATTGTGTTATCGAAGGAATGGGTTTTAAGTGATTTTTATTGGGTTTCTATTTGAAATTGAGATCATTTCTTTACATCGTTTCTGCGATGTTTTTAATCGGAGGGTATTGATATCCTATTTTTGTCTGGAATTTTATAAAGCAAACCCTGGAACCGTTCGACCTCAATAACCGAAATTGAAACGGTCCGATATTACAGACTTAATTTACCAGGCTAAGGGCAGTTTTTTATTGATCTTGATGATTTTATTCTCGATAGTCAGATAATTTCCAGTTTCCAGCTCCTTGAGGATACGACTAATCATTTCTCTTGAGGAACCCACCCGTAATGCAATATCTTTATGGGTTAACGGAATCGTAACCAACTGCTCACCTTCTTCATTGGTTTCAGAAAGATCAAGCAGCAGTTTAACCAGCCTTCCATAAACATCCATTAGTGCTAACCCTTGTGCCAAATAGGTTATTAACCTGACCTTGTTACACAAATATTTGATAATGCTGATGGCAATGACAGAATTTTCTTCAAGTAATTTATAAAATGGGGCTTTATGGATAATCAAAAACTCACATTTTTCATTGGAAATCACATTGGCCGAGCGCGGTTCTGCATCCAGTAAAGATAATTCGCCAAATTGGTCACCCGGTTTTAATGTTGTTAAGATCATTTCCTTGCCTTCATCGTTAGCAACCATGACATTAACGGTACCTTCCTTAATAATATACATCGCACTGTCGTCATCACCCTCATTAATGACATAAGTATTTTTAGCGACCTTCCGGGTTTTTGTCAGCCCAGCAATGGCTTCTAAATGTGCATCATCAAGGTCTTTAAACAAATCATTTTTTTTCAGAATATCAATTGTTTCCATCAGTTTACTCGCTTTGCAATCATGATATTTATTGTCAGTTAAATTTATTCACTCACCTGAGCAATCCAGTCTTCCAGATTATAATAATTGGTAACTCGGGTAATTTTGCTGTTTTCGATTTCAAAAAAAGCCCCTGCCGGTAACCGATATTTTTGCCCTTTAGCTTTCGGAAGCCCGGCATCATGATTGAGATATTCTCCCAGCACCAGAAATTCTGCAGCGGCACACGAACCATCATCAGTTGCCATAATCACGATATCGACTAATTGTTCTTTATAGTTATTATTCATGCATGCCATAAATTGCCTGAAGGCATCTTTACCAATTTCTCTCTTCCCTTGATTGACATCATGAACGACATCGTCTGAAAGCAGCCCAAAAAAAGAATTCATATCACCGGAATTGAATGCCTGATAATATTTTACGATAATTTTAATGCTTTCTTCTTTCATGCCTATATCATTAATTTTTGTCACTTTATTGTTCTAAAAGATTAGGGTTTTAGGATTTCACATCAGCAAACATTGTAACCCTTTTGAGACCGAGAGTGGCCTTTTTGAAGAAGAAAACTGCGATTAACGCGCTAGAACTGGGAACAAGCCTTTTAAACCATTTGCTATAAATTCAACTGAGAGCGCCACCAACAGCATACCGATGATTCGGGTAAAAATATTAACCCAGGTTTGACGCATCCGCCTGGAAATCCATGGAACACTTCTGAGAACCAGCCATAAAATCAGACAAATAGCAATGATCTCGCCGCCCATCACCAAATAATGATAGGGATATTCGCCGCGATGAGCATACAAAATAATTGCGCCAATGGCTCCAGGGCCTGCTAAAAGAGGAATGGATATCGGCACAATGGCAATGGACTCTGCTGCTTCTGTTACCTCTGCTTCCTGTTCATTTTGCACGATACCGCTTAATTTTGCATGCAACATTGAAATAGCCAGCATCAGCAGAACAATACCCGCGCCTACCCCAAAAGAGTAAATACTGATGCCAAAAAAAGTCAGCATTGATTCACCTAATACCAACGCAGCAAAAAGCACGGTGGCGACAGTCAAAACAATTTGTTTCTCAATTTTTCTGAGTTCAGCCTTGCTTTTACCATTCGTCAAGGCAATAAAAATTGGAATCGTGCCGAAAGGATCAACGACCGCCAATAATCCGATAAAAATTTTAATGTATTCTGTGTAATCAAGCATGATAAAAAAGAAACCCAAGCCTTGATTTTATCAACGCTCGGGTTTCATTATTTCCTTTTACAAATATTTATTTTTAGATCAATCAACACTCCCTTTTATAACACTATCACATCTACAACATTAAGATTTTTCAATGCTAATTGTTCTTGCTCGATTACCCACCGTTTCCTTTCTTGGAATATGGATGGTTAATAAACCATTTTTCATTGATGCTTTGATGTTTTCATCATCTGCATCATCGGGTAAAGCAAGCAGCCTTTGAAAAGTGCCATAACGACGTTCAATACGATAAAAATTTTTATCGCTATTTTCAGTCTCTTCTTGTTTATTTCCCTGAATAATTAAACGCCCATCATCTAAATTGATATTGATATCTTTATCTTCCAGGCCTGCAGCTTCAAGCGTTATCGTATATTCTTTATCATCGCTCGAGATATTCAATTCTGGACTAAATGTCGACAATTGTTGCATCCATTTGCCTGGTGTGGACAGTTCCCTATTAAGAGCAGGAAAGCCCAAATTTCTAAAAACGTCCTCAAACATACGATCAATTTCCTGGTGAAACTGAACCAAAGGACTCTGCACAGCAACTTGACGGTCATAGTCGCTTTTTTTTACTGGAACTGTCACTCCTTGTTCTGCCGAGTTCTGTTCCTCATGTTTAAACCAATTCCACGGATTCAATTTTTGTAAATTCATAACAGCTCTCCAAATTTCGTTTTATGGGCAGTTCCCCCCTTTCACTGCCCATCTGCACTGACATATTTTTAAGCGGCTTTCTGCTCTTCCTGCTGTTGATGTTCAATAACATTTTCAGAAGTGTTAATTGGAATCCGCCTGGGTTTCATCTCTTCCGGCAGCTGTTTTTCTAAAGTAATTGTCAGCAGACCATTTTTATAACTGGCTCCACTCACTTCAACATAATCAGCAAGATTAAATTTCCGTTCAAAATCTCTCGCTGCAATTCCTTGATAGAGATACTGCCGTTCAACATTGTCCTCAGATTTTTTGCCGCGCACGGTCAACAAGCCTTTTTCAACCTCAATATCGAAGTCATCTTCCTGAAAACCGGCTACCGCCAAACTAATGGTATATTTGTTTTCCCCGATAACTTCTATGTTATAAGGTGGATAACTACTTGCACTGGTATCAGCACTAAAAACGCTATCCAGAACTGATGCCAAATTGTCAAAACCAACTGTAGAACGATAAATTGGTGCTAAATCAATTTTCATGTCATATCCTCCTATAAGCAATACGAAATAAAATAATCGGTTCACAGTCGTTTATAAAACCAACTGCTTCTGATTAGAAAAATGGGGATTAGGATAAAAAATTCAAGCCGGAATTGGTGAATTTTTTACCGAATTGAGGCGTGAAACTAAAAAACCTTTCACATTGTTTAGTGTGAAAGGTTTGGATGTCAAATGACCAAAGATAAATTATTCCACCGTGACAGATTTAGCAAGATTCCTGGGCTGATCCACATCAGTTCCTTTCAAAACCGCAACGTGATAAGACAATAATTGCAATGGAATTGTGTAGGCCACAGGTGCAATCTCATTGTCAACGCTTGGTATCCTTACAATTTGTACGTTCTCATCTTCTTCAACTTCTAATGCTTGGTCCATAAATACGATTAATTGCCCACCTCTGGCACTTACTTCCTGCATATTGGACTTCAATTTCTCCAGTAAACTATTATTTGGCGCAACGGTAATAACTGGCATTTCTGAATCAATCAATGCCAATGGACCATGTTTTAATTCGCCAGCAGGATAAGCCTCCGCATGTATATAGGATATTTCCTTAAGTTTTAACGCACCTTCCATTGCCACTGGATATTGTGTCCCTCTTCCCAAAAACAAGGCATTATGTTTTTCAGCAAATTGCTGAGCCAATTCTTCGATTTGTTTGTCCAGTTGTAAAATCACTTCAATCTGTCCAGGCAGTTTAAACAATTCGGAAGTAATTTTTTTCTCTAATTCTTTCGACAAATCAAAGCGCCTACCCACAGCTATAACTAACAACATCAATGTGACAAGCTGCGTTGTAAAAGCCTTGGTCGAAGCAACGCCAATTTCTGGACCTGCGCGAGTCATCATGACCAGATCAGACTCTCTAATCAATGAACTTTCCGGAACATTACAAATAGCCAAAGAATATTTGGCTCCCATTTTTTTGGCTTCATCCAATGCCGCCAAAGTATCCGCAGTCTCACCTGATTGAGAAATAGTGACGATTAGGGTATCCGGGTGTAAAACTGGCTTACGGTATCTAAATTCACTTGCTACCTCGATATTACAAGGAACTCTAGCCAGCTCTTCAAACCAATATTTTGCAACCAAACCTGCATGAAAGCTTGTCCCACAAGCTAAAATCTGTATTGATTTTACTTTATCAAAAATTTCCGCTGCATCATGACCAAAAGTGTTTTCTTGTAAGCGGCGATCTATAAAGCGGCCTTCCAAAGTTTCAGAAATTGCGTGTGGCTGCTCAAAAATTTCCTTGAGCATGTAATGACGATAGTCACCCTTTTCTGCCGAATCAGCCGACAACATACTTTCCTTGACAGGACGATCAACCCTTTCTCCCTGTTCATTATAAATCACCAGATTTTCCTGTGTGATTTCGGCAATATCCCCATCTTCCAGAAAAATAAACCGTTGGGTGACAGGAAGTAATGCAGCAACATCAGAAGCTATGAAATACTCACCAATACCTACACCTATGACAAGAGGGCTTCCTTTTCTGCAAGTAATTAATCTGTCAGGGTGTTCATTACTGATAACTCCCAGCGCATACGCTCCCTGCAGATTTTTTACGGTATTTTTAACCGCACTTAACAAATCATCAGTATCCTCAAGTGCATCATAAATTTCATGGACAATGACTTCTGTATCGGTTTGTGAAGTAAATTCATAACCATTACTCAGTTGCTTACTACGTAACTGTTCATGATTTTCGATAATACCATTATGAACTACAGCGACTTTTTTTCGACAAATATGCGGATGGGCATTTTTTTGACTGGGTTTTCCATGCGTTGCCCAGCGAGTATGAGCAATGCCTATGAAACCATGGGTCGGATCTTCATTTAGTAGTTCTTCTAATCTTGAAACCTTACCAATTTGACGCTGCCTTTTAATCTGGCCATCGTCAGTAATTACAGCAAGACCAGCCGAATCATACCCTCGATATTCCAGTCGCTTTAGACCCTCCAATAAAATGGGCACGACATCTCGTTGAGCAATTGCTCCAACTATTCCACACATCTTATTTCTCCTTTTTTTTCGGTCGTTGCCAGGAACTAATCGTAACCTGCCTTGATCGAGCTAGTGTCAATTTGCCTTCCGGCGCTTCTTTGGTAATTGTAGAACCAGCAGCTATAGTGGCATTTTTCCGGACAGTCACCGGTGCTACCAATTGTGAGTCCGACCCAATAAATGCGCCATCTTCAATTATTGTCTGAAATTTGTTGACGCCATCATAGTTACAGGTAATAGTTCCAGCACCAATATTAACCCTACTGCCCACATTGGCATCACCAACGTAACTTAAATGATTTATTTTGCTACCTGAAGCGACAGTGGTTTTTTTAATTTCTACAAAATTACCAATGTGAACATTCTCTGCCAATTCCGTATCGGGTCTAATTCTAGCAAATGGACCAATTCTACTTGAAGCACCAATAGTGGCATTTTCGATAATACTATTCGGTAGTATTTCAGCATTATCGCCAATTTTTGCATTTTTAATAATACAATTGGCACCGATTCTAACATTTTCACCAATACTGATCTTTCCTTCCAGGATAATATTGATATCCATTTCGACATCCTTGCCAATCGATGTGATTTCGCCTCTCAAATCAAATCGTAACGGATCTGCTAAAGTCAGGCCTTCTAGCATTAATTGATTCGCTTTTTCTAATTGATAGACCCGTTCCAAATGACTTAATTGTTGCTTATTATTAACACCTAAAACTTCGTCAACATTTTCTGTACTCTCCGTCGCTATTCTGAAATTATCGTTTACAGCCATTTCAATGACATCAGTCAAATAGTATTCGCCCTGGGCATTACTGTTTTGCAGATTATTTAGCCATCTTTTTAATGGCTTCCCTTTTACAGCTAATATTCCTGTATTTCCTTCAGTTATCAGTTTTTGCTCTGCTGTAGCATCTTTTTCTTCGACAATTTTTATCACTTGCTGCTTGGCGTCCCGAATGATTCTCCCGTAACCAGTCGGGTTATCTAGAATTACCGTCAACAACGCCAAAGTTGTTTCATCAACCAGATTAATTAACTTTTCAACTGTTGTGAGTTTTAGTAGTGGCACATCACCATATAAGATTAAAAC
>JALXCS010000347.1 GCA_026990815.1 Methylomonas sp.
GAATTGCAGGTATTCTTCAAACATGGCGGCATTCAGGCCTAATATGCCACGCGGCATGGTGTCGCGGGCGTATTGGGTTTCAATTTCCACCGCTTCCTTGATCATGGTAATCATTTCCTGTTTGAATGCATCGGACCATAAGTGCGGGTTTTCCAGTTTGATCTGGTTGATGACATCGATGCCAAAATTCATGTGCATGGATTCATCGCGCAGAATATATTGGAACTGCTCTGCGGTGCCGGTCATTTTGTTGCGGCGGCCCATGGATAAAACCTGGGTAAAGCCGACATAAAAGAAAATGCCTTCAAAAACGACATAAAAGGCGATCAGTTCGCGCAGCAGTTTCTGGTCATTTTCCGGGGTGCCGGTATGGAAATTCGGATCACTTAAATACTGGGTAAATGGCAAGGCCCATTCTGCTTTTTTAGCGACAGCCGGTACTTCCCGGTACATATTGAAAATTTCACCCTCATCCATCGCTAACGATTCAACCACGTATTGATAGGCATGGGTATGCACCGCCTCTTCAAACGCCTGACGCAATAAATACTGGCGGCATTCCGGGTTGGTGATGTGCCGGTAAACCGCCAGCACCAGATTGTTGGCGACCAAAGAATCCGCCGTGGAGAAAAAACCCAGATTACGCTTGATAATGGTGCGTTCATCTTCTGTCAGTCCGTCACGGCTTTTCCACAGGGCAATATCGGCGGTCATGTTGATTTCCTGCGGCATCCAGTGGTTAGCGCAGCCATCCAGATATTTTTGCCAGGCCCAGTCATATTTAAAAGGCACCAGCTGGTTCAAATCCGCGCGGCAGTTAATGATTTTTTTGTCATCCACCTGAATCCGTTTGGCGCCCATTTCAATATCTTCCAGGCCGGAAGCGATCTGCGGCGACTCCTCAACCGGCGTGACAGAAACAGCGGCCATCGGGTCAGGATTGACAGAGGGCGCATCGCCGGCTGTTTGCATCAAGTCCTCATTGTCTTGCAAGCCCATGCCGGGACGGACATGAGGTGTTTGGTTGTTCTTTTTGGCCAGATTTTCCAGTGGATCATCCCAATTCAACATTTTTACACTCCAAATTCTTTAAGTCATTTTTTTCTCCCTCTCCTGATGGAGAGGGCAGGGGTGAGGAGATTACAAATTAATGTGCAATAGCAACAATAAACAGCTTGTTATTGACAGGCCTCGCACTCAGGGTCGAGTATCGAGCAGACTTTTGCAGCTTCTTCGACTTCAGGGTTGACTTGAACCGAATTTAATTTGCCGTCTGCCAGGGTGCTTTTTTCAACATGGGTGGCGCCCATGCTGCGTAAATAATAAGTGGTTTTCAGGCCGCGCAACCAAGCCATTTTGTATAAGGCATCCAGTTTTTTTCCGCTGGGTTCAGACATATAAAGATTCAGTGATTGGCCCTGATCCAGCCATTTTTGACGGCGCGAAGCCGCTTCAATCAGCCAACGGGGGTCAATCTCGAAGGCGGTAGCATAAAGCTGTTTAAGTTCAGCAGGGATTCGGTCAATATGCTGGACACTGCCGTCATAATATTTCAGGTCATTAATCATGACTTCATCCCAAAGTTTCAATGCTTTCAAATCCTTGACCAAATGCGGGTTAACTATGGTAAATTCGCCGGAAAGGTTGGATTTGACAAATAGGTTTTGATAAGTCGGCTCGATGGATTGAGTGACGCCGCAAATATTGGAGATGGTCGCGGTCGGCGCAATCGCCATGGTATTGGAGTTGCGCAGACCAACGGTTTTAATGCGGTCGCGCAGGTTTTCCCAGTCAAAGGTTTGCGAGTCATTAACTTGTAGATAATCGCCCCGGTTCTTTTGCAAAAGCTCGATGGAATCAATCGGCAAAATACCCTGGCTCCAGAGCGAGCCATCGAAAGTTGAATATTTACCATGTTCGGCGGCCAGATCAGCAGAAGCTTTTAAGGCGAAATAGCTGATGGCTTCCATGGAGCGATCAGCAAATTCCACCGCTTGTTCGGAGCTGTAGGGTATCCGCATTTTATACAAGGCATCCTGAAAACCCATCACGCCCAAACCAACCGGGCGATGACGAAGATTCGCGCGTCGGGCCTGGGGAACGCTGTAAAAATTATATTCAATAACATTATCCAGCATCCGCATGGCGGTGGTGATGGTTTTTTCCAGCTTGCGCATATCCAGACCATCTTCGCCGATGTGGGCGGGTAGATTGATGGAGCCCAAATTACAAACCGCAATTTCACTGTCAGATGTGTTCAGGGTGATCTCGGTACACAGGTTGGAACTGTGTACCACGCCAACATGTTGTTGTGGTGACCGCAAATTGCAAGGATCTTTAAAGGTAATCCAGGGGTGGCCGGTTTCAAACAGCATTGACAGCATTTTGCGCCAGAGCGTTAATGCCGGCAGTTTTTTAAAGTTTTTAATTTCACCGCGTTCTGCTTTCTCTTCATATTGGCAGTAAGCTTTTTCAAATTCCAGGCCATACAAGTCATGCAAATCCGGAGTTTCTTCGGGGGAGAACAAGGTCCAGTCCGCTTCTTCGGCAACACGTTTCATGAATAAATCCGGCACCCAGTTGGCGGTGTTCATGTCATGGGTACGACGCCGGTCATCGCCGGTGTTTTTACGAAGCTCCAGAAATTCCTCAATATCCAGATGCCAGGTTTCAAGATAAGCGCACATGGCGCCTTTGCGTTTACCTCCTTGATTAACGGCAACCGCGGTATCATTAGCGACTTTCAGAAACGGCACTACGCCTTGTGATTTGCCGTTGGTGCCTTTGATATGCGATCCCATCGCTCTGACGCGAGTCCAGTCGTTACCCAGACCGCCGGCATATTTGGACAGCATGGCGTCATCCTTAATGGCGCTGAAAATACCGTCCAGATCATCGGGCACAGTGGTCAAATAACAGGATGATAATTGTGGACGCAAGGTGCCGGAGTTGAATAAAGTGGGTGTCGAACTCATGAAATCAAAACTGGACAGCAGGTCATAAAATTCAATGGCGCGAGCCTCCCGGTCAATTTCGTTAATTGCCAGTCCCATTGCCACGCGCATAAAAAAGGCCTGGGGCAGTTCAAAACGGGTGGCATTATGATGTATAAAATAGCGGTCATACAAGGTTTGCAACCCCAGGTAATTGAATTGCAGGTCCCGTTCTGGTTTTAATGCCTTGCCTAATGCAGCCAAGTCATATTGAGTCAGGGTGCGGTCCAGAAGCTCCAGTTCGGCACCGCGGTGGATGAAATTACTGAAGTATTCATTGTAACGCTCTGCCATTTCCTGATAGGAAACTGCGATGCCACGGTCTTGTCCGAGGAATGTTAAGGCTTCGCTGCGCATGTTGTCTAACAGCAAACGTGCTGATACAAAAGAATAATCTGGCTCTTTCTCAATCTGGGTGCGGGTGCTCATGATGACAGTCGGAATAATGTCTTTTTCCGGTACGCCATCAAATAAATTTCGGAATGTTTCCAGGAGGATAAATTCTTGATCAACATTTTTTAAGCCAATGCAGGCTTCTGAAATCAGCTTTTTCAGACGATGAATGTCAAGTGGCTTACGGCCGCCATCTGTCGCAGTTATGTGGATAATATTCTGTTGTTCTGATTTGTCGCTCTGTTGGGTAGTTTCCGAGCGCAAACGGGCGTGTTCTTCTCGGTACAAAACATAGGCGCGCGCAACTTTATGGTGTTCGCTGCGCATCAAGGCCAATTCGACCTGGTCCTGGATATCTTCGATATGGACGGTGCCGCCACTTGGCAGCCGGCGCATTAAAGCCGCAGTGATTTGCTCAGTTAGTTGTGTCACATTTTCATGGATTCTCCGGCTGGCAGCGGCGTTGCCGCCTTCAATAGCCAGAAAGGCTTTGGTAATAGCAACAGATATTTTGTTGGCATCGAAGGCAGTGACCTTGCCATTTCGGCGAATGACCCGGACTTCTCCAGGTGCGACTGCCTGAATATCAGGAGTGGCTGTTTCAGTTTCCAGGATAGTGATTTTTGTTACAGCTTCGTTGGTTGATGTTTCGGTATCCATTTTTCCTCCAGAATAGCAAGTAGGCAGTTAGATCCTTGGGTTGAAAACAATATTTAATATTTATGTGGCCAAAAGTATTTTGGCCTGTCGTACAATCTGTAGTCACTTCATCATTGGCTTTGAGGCAAAGTCTGTTTTGCAATAAGGAGCTGCAAAGGTTTTAAATCTTGGTTATGTATAAAATTTGGTCAATAAGCGATGCTAGGCTTAGACTTATTACAAACTGATGAAATTTTCACCATGGAATTAGGATATACATTATATTGTGTTTTGTCTATATAAAAATCACTATATAGTGTGTTTAAGCTTGTGGATAAGTTGTGAGGAAACTGATAAAAAAGAGGCTTTCTCTTACGAATTCAATACCTTGAATAGACTACAAATAATACACATTATATTTGCAAGTCAAGTTCTAATTCGTATGGTTTTTTGTTGCTATCCGTCGTAAACTATTTTTTGCACGGAAGTGTCTGGATCCGAAATACTTAAATTTGGGTGCCGGAGTTATTCTGCTCAGTTGATATGTTTTTTTTAGATTCAGACAGGTTTTTTTGGACAGTCAAATTTTCATGTTGCTGATACCACAAATCATGATGCTGCCTGGCCCAGGTTTTATCGACTTTACCGGTTATCATGCCTTGCAAGGCGCCTTCGGTACCTATCGTGCCGATGTAAATATGCCCCAGTGCGCCGATGATCAGCAAAAACGCAGAAACTGAGTGGATAATATGGCTGATTTGCATAATCAGACGGTACTGGTCCAGATTGGGAAAATCAAGATTCATGCCGGTAATTGAAACCAGTACCCCTGCAATCATTAGCAGCCAGAACCAGGCTTTTTCTCCGGCATTCATGCGTCCTGCGGAAGGGTGTTTGTCACCGATTAAACCACCGAATTGTTTGAACCAGGTTAAATCGGTTTTATTGAACAGGTTATCCTGAAACCAGATCATTCCCATCATGACCAGCCCGACAGTGAACAAAGGACCGGTATAGTTATGAATGATTTTGGCAATATCAGCAAACCTGGAAAAACCGTCATGTCCTAGCCAGGGAATTAAAATGCTGCGCCCATACAGCAGGCTTAAACCGGTTATCGCCAATAAAATAAACAGGCTTGCCGTATAAAAATGCAGCCAGCGTTCTGATCTGCTCCAGCGTTCAATGCGTTCGCCGCTGCGTGGTTCGGTCAATTTAACCCGGCCCCGGATCAGAAAGAATCCGGCTAGCGCCAATACCGTTAAAGCGAGTAGCCAGGCGCCGGTTCCGGCAATCAATTCGTTTCTGATGTATAGCCACTGGCTTCCTGATGCCTGAATCAGGATATTGCTTTCCTGGCCGGTTACAGCGGAATAACCGCCAATGCCTTCGCGGATTTGCCGCCAGATATTGTGTTCATCAGCAATAGATTGAGAAGAAAATCCCAGTGCTGTTAAAAATAGAATGAAACGATTCATAATTTTCAAATGGAATAAATTAGTTATTAAGCAAACCGCTAATTACTCTTTCTTGATTGATGCTGGATGTTTCATCTTCATGTAGACACCTCCGGCTTTTAGTTCTTCAATCATTTGCATTAGACGCTTCTCTTTCGTCTTTTGTTTTTTTGCTCTTTCAATCCAGGCAATATAATCATTTTGTTGGTAGGCGGGACGCTTTTCATAATCAGAAACAACATTATTTTCGATTAAAGCCTGTTTAATGTATTCTGATAATGAGTGTTTTTCTCTTTTTAGTTTGCTGAAATCTTGTGGCATTTTTACATGTTATTCATTTGGTTTAATCCTTATACGCTGTTTTCCAACCCCACAATTTGACCTGCCTGGATTCCGGGTCTTGTTGTTCCTGACTGAGTTGTCGCTTAACGACACGCTCGGAAAACAATTTGGAAATGATATCGCCATCGCCTGCCAGCAATGCTTTGGTCGAGCACATTTCCGCGCATAAGGGCAGTTTGCCTTCCGCCAGGCGGTTGCGGCCATATTTTTCAAATTCGGCTTCGGAGTTATCTTCTTCAGGACCGCCAGCGCAATAGGTGCATTTGTCCATTTTGCCACGATTTCCAAAGGCGCCATCCTGGGGAAACTGCGGCGCGCCAAAAGGGCAGGCGTAAAAACAGTAACCACAGCCGATACATAAATCCTTGTCGTGCAAAACTACTCCATCTTCCGTAGTGTAAAAACAATCAACCGGACAAACCTGGGCGCAGGGCGCATCGGAACAATGCATGCAGGCCACCGAGATACTGGTTTCACCTTGTTGACCATCATCGATGGTAACGACTCGGCGGCGATTGACGCCCCAGGGAACTTCGTGTTCATTTTTGCAGGCAGTGATGCAGGCGTTGCATTCAATGCATCGTTCATCATCACAAAGAAACTTCATTCGGGCCATGATTTTTCCTCTACGCTTTTCGTAACCGACATAATGACACTTTGGTTTCCTGCATCGCAGTAACCGAGTCGTAACCATAGGTAAAAACCGTATTACAGGATTCTCCTAGAACATAAGGATCAGTACCTTCGGGATATTTGTTGCGTAAGTTTTTACCTTGATAGTGACCAGCAAAATGAAAAGGCATAAACACCAGTCCGCGACCAACTCGTTCGGTGACAAATGCCATGACTTTAATTTTGCCACCTTCCGGCCCTTCCACCCAAACTTGTTCGCCTTGTTTTACGCCAGCATTATTAGCATCGGCAGGGTGGATTTCGATAAACATTTGTTGCTGTAATTCAGCCAGCCACGGGTTGGAACGGGTTTCATCACCGCCGCCTTCATATTCAACCAGGCGACCACTGGTCATGGTCAGTGGAAAGTCTTTGCTGTAATCAACTTTTTGAATTGATTCATAGCGGGTCGGTAAGCGGTAAAAACTTTTCCGGTCTTTATAAGTAGGATATTTATTCACCATATCCCGGCGATTACTGTACAAGGGCTCTCTGTGTACTGGAACGGGATCAGGAAATTGCCAGACAATACATCGGGCCTTGGCATTGCCAAAAGGTGCACAGCCATGTTTGATAGCCACCCGCTGGATGCCCCCGGATAAATCTGTTTTCCAGTTTTTGCCCTCGGCCAGTTGTTTTTCGGTTTCGGTTAGATCATTCCACCAGCCGAGTTCTTTTATCAAATCTGCACTGAATTCAGGGTAGCCTTGTTTGATTTCAGAATCTTTGCTGTACGAATCCCCGGCCAGCAAACTGACGCCATCGCGTTCAACGCCAAAACGCGCTCTGAAAGTCAGTCCGCCTTTGGCGACCGGTTTGCTGGTGTCATAGAGAATCGGGGTGCCCGGATGTTTTTGCCCACCGGTTCCCCAACAGGGCCAGGGTAGCCCAAAATATTCGCCATCACATGGCCCGCCTTCAGCCAACAGGGTTGTGGTATTAAAAGTATGCCAGTTCTGCTGCTGTTTTTTCAGACGTTCTACGGTTTGGCCGGTATAGCCAATTGTCCAGGCGCCTTTGTTAAATTCCTTGGTAATATCTTCAATAAGAGGGATACCATTGTTGACCTGAATATGTTTGAACATCTGGTCGGCAAAGCCAAGCTTTTCAGCGAACTGGTAAAGAATCTGATGGTCTGGCCGTGATTCAAATAAGGGCTCGATCACTTGGTCGCGCCATTGTAATGAACGGTTGGAAGAAGTCAGCGAGCCATAGGTTTCAAACTGGGTACAGGCGGGCAGCAGGTAAGTGTTTTCAGTTCGATCATGCAGAACCGCGCTGTTACTGGGGTAAGGATCAACCACTACCAGCAGATCCAGTTTTTCCATCGCCTGTTTCATTTCCGGCGCACGGGTTTGACTGTTGGGCGCGTGTCCCCAGAGCACCATAGCCCTGATATTGTCTTTTTGTGAGATATTGTTTTTATCTTCCAGAATACCATCAATCCAGCGTGAAACCGGAATACCGCTCATATGCATGGTGCGCTTTTTGCCACCGGTGCCATCGTCATAAAGGACTTTGTCAAAACGATTGGAAAGCCATTCGTAATCCACATCCCAAACCGCTGCCCAATGCCGCCATGCACCTTCGGCCAGACCATAATAACCGGGTAATGTATGGGCATTGGGGCCAAGATCGGTTGCTCCCTGAACATTGTCATGACCACGAAAAATATTGGTACCGCCGCCAGCAACGCCCATATTACCCAATGCCAGTTGAAAAATGCAATACGCCCGTGTGTTGTTGTTGCCAATGGTATGTTGGGTTCCACCCATGCACCAGATAAAAGTTCCAGGTTTATGGGTTGCCATGGTTTTTGTGGCTTGCAAAACTTCATTTTCAGCAACGCCTGTGACTTCTTCCACTTTATCAGGCGTCCACTGCGAAACTTCTTTACGGATTGTATCCATACCGTAAACCCGTTGCCGAATGAATTCCTTATCTTCCCAGCCATTTTCAAAGACATGCCAAAGCATTCCCCAGATGAGCGGCACATCTGTTCCAGGTCTGAGGCGGATATGTTGGGACGCATGAGCCGCTGTTCGAGTGAGGCGAGGATCAATCACAATCAATGGCGCGCCACGTTCTTTAGCTTTAAAAATATGCTGCATGGAAACCGGGTGAGCCTCAGCCGGATTGCCGCCAATAATTAAAATTGTCTTGCTGTTATGAATGTCATTAAAAGAGTTGGTCATCGCGCCGTAGCCCCAGGTGTTGGCAACTCCGGCAACAGTTGTGGAATGACAAATCCTGGCTTGATGATCGATATTATTCGAACCCCAGAATGCGGCGAACTTGCGAAATAGATAGCTTTGCTCGTTATTGTGTTTGGAGGAGCCTAGCCAGTAAACAGAATCCGGTCCGGATTGCTGACGGATTTTTAGCATTTGATCGCCAATCTCATCAATGGCTTGTTGCCAAGGGACTCGTTTCCATTGGCCATTGACCATTTTCATCGGATATTTTAATCGTCGGTCACCATGCCCATGTTCCCTGACTGCCGCACCTTTGGCACAATGGGCGCCTAGATTGAAGGGGTGATCGAATGCCGGTTCCTGTCCGGTCCAAACACCGTTTTGAACTTCGGCGATAACACCGCAGCCGACCGAACAGTGGGTGCAGACTGATTTTACTGTTTTTGTTTCAACTGATTCGGTGGTTGTTTCAGTTTCTGCCAGCGCTTTTTCCATCATGGTAAAAGGCAATTGGCTTGCTAACGCTGTAGTCCCAGCTATAAAACTGGACTGTTTGATAAAGTCCCTGCGGTTAATTCCATAGTGTTGAGAAGAAAGGGACGCTGGACGTTTGATCAGTTTCATACTGTAGCCCCGTCGTTCTGACGTTTAAAAATTGATTTTGTTGTAATAATTCCGGATATGTTGGGTTTCGTGATAACCCGATTGTTTGCCAGAGAGCTGTGAGAGTTTTTTCGGTTTTTCAGTATCTGCTGGTGATGAATTGCTGTTTATAAAAGCAGCTGCGGCCGAGCTGCCAAGTAACACTTTAAAAAAGTTTCTGCGCGAACTTTTGTTTTTCATTACTGTTCCTCACAAACCTGTTTTAATTATTCTCTGCCAAAGATACCACAATATCTGCAATTTATATATTTCTCATTACGTTGCGAGGCTGGCACTTTCCATTTCAATAAAAATCTCGCCCAGTTTTGCAATGGCTGGATAAAAAACACCGATATTGGTTTTTTGGATATCGCTAAAAAATAATTTGAACCAGGGGGCAATATAATTCTTGAAAAAAACGATCTGATCATTCTGATTATCACTAATCAATAGCGCCATAATTTCAGAGATGGCGCTAAAATGATCTTCTGGTTCGTGGTTATTTTGCTGTCTTTTAAATCCTAGCTTTTGCAAATCAGAGCGTAACTGCGCCAAAGGTTTTTCCATTAAAAAACCGGTTTTGTACCAGGAAAAATAAGGAACAACTTCACCACGCCCCAGGCCGATAAAAAGTTGATGAAATTCGTTGTCCAGTATTTCAATATCCTGCTGATCAGTAATCTGCTTAAAATTTTGCCAACTGGAAGCATAATCATGATCTTCGTTATGCAATTTTATGTTTGAAATCATATCCAGCAAATCCTGATCAGCTGGTGCTTTAAAAAACCGTGCCAGCAATTGGTAAATAAAATATCTTTCTTGTTGGGCCAGCATCATGATTTGTTAAACAATGCAGCGGCCTTACAATCTTCACACAGCAACAATTGTTGTTTGTTTGCTCCTTGAAACATTGGGTGGTGCTGCAGTTTTTGCAAAATGGTGTTGATCATGCTTTCTGTAGCAAAAGGTTTTTTACAATTGATGCAGTAAAAAGGCTTTTCTTCATATAGCAAGCGTGGTTTACGTGCTGCAACCGAATCAAACATAAATCGCGGTTCCAAAGCAATGGCTTGTTCTGGACAAGCTTGTTGGCAGATGCCGCATTGCAGACATTGTGATTCAAAGAATTTCAGTTGCGGCATTTCGTTTCCTGCTGATAATGCCTGGGCAGGACAGACTGAAACACAGGCCATACATAATGTGCAAGCATTGCGGTTAAGCTGGAGTGTTCCGAAAGCG
Organism: Methylomonas sp.; assembly: GCA_026990815.1. Lineage (GTDB taxonomy): Bacteria > Pseudomonadota > Gammaproteobacteria > Methylococcales > Methylomonadaceae > JALSJK01. Next base: position 10,573 of record JALXCS010000347.1, read on the forward strand.
GCAGGGCTGGAAAATTGTGTAAATTCGGGTTGTTGTTTGGCCTGCTCCCGTAAATGATCGGTTGCCATTCTGATAGCGGTGCGTTTATCGGCGCTCGGCTGATAGTGGGCTTTTGTAATTGAAAACCCAAGATTAACTACAAATTCATCTGCCTTTGTTAATTGCACCAGGTTTTTTGGGAAGCCTAAATCAAACAGAATTTGATTGCTCTGAGTGACGACCGTATTAATTGTCGATTGAGTTTCCGGGGTTAATTCGCCGTTATCGAATAACCAGAGTTGAGTTGCTCCCAATACCAGCGTTGTCAGGCAATAATCCAGGCCGATCAAGCCCAAAGCCTCTACCTGGTAAGGAATGATCGGTGCAGGTAAATTCAGGTCAGTTTGCAGATCCCCGGTGTGAAAAAGTATTATCCCGGCTTGTGATACCAGTTTGGCTTTCAGCTCAGAAAAAATCTGATCTCTTGTTGGATATTGATAACTGATCGCGCCACTGGGACAAACACTGCTGCAATCGCCACAGCCCTGACATAAATAGGGATTGACAGAAATTTTTCCAGATTCAGAACGTATGGCATCGGTCGCACAAACATCCAGACAGTTATGGCAACCAGTAATACCACTTTGTTGATGGGCACATTTTGACAAATCCAGTCGAAAATACTTGGGTTTGTCAAAAATACCGAT
>JALXCS010000348.1 GCA_026990815.1 Methylomonas sp.
GCAGCAACCACAGCTTCAGGACCATCCTATTTTTCTCGAAACAGGTCAATTACTTCTTCTTAAGGAAAGCAAGGGCTTTAAAGCCGTTAGAGAATTTAGATACTTTGATCGGGATATTGAAGCAAAAAGGGAATGGTGGCATCTAGTCAAAAATCTGGATACTCAACAAATTTTAGCAGCCGCTAAAGTTGCCGAGCAGCATGGCTGGCATAATCTGGCAATATTTACTGTCGCTAAAGTCAAACACTGGGATGATGTAAATTTGCGATTTCCTTTGGTCTATACAAAATTAGTTAGCCAAAATGCCAAGACACAAGGGCTTGATCCAGCAATTATTTTTGGATTGATTCGACGCGAGAGCGCTTTTGACAAATATGCATTATCACCTGTTGGCGCAAGGGGGTTGATGCAGATTATGCCGCGAACCGGCAGGCAGATTGCACGAGATCTCAAAGAAAAATGGAGTGGGAAAAATATCCTTTTTCATGAGCAAGTGAATCTGAAATATGGTGCATTTTATTACAAACAGCTTTTGGAACGCTTTAACGGACATTTTGCTCTGGCTACCGCTGCGTATAATGCAGGGCCGCATCGTGTTAAGCACTGGCTTCCAGCAGATGCGAAATTACCAGCAGATATCTGGATAGAAACAATACCTTTTAAAGAAACCCGTGAATATGTGGCGGCTGTTTTGGCTTATGCCACCATTTACCAGCAAAGAATAGGTAGCAAGTCTTTTAGAATGAAGTATCTCATGCTTGATGTTAAGCCAGGTTAGTGTATAACATCAGATCAAAATAATAACGAAAATGACAATGCAATCTGATCCTACATTCAGTCAAATTTTTACCAATCTGGTGAAGCGTTTTTTGCCGAATTCCCAGGCAGTGGCGTTGGCGTTAATTTTACTGTTTGGCTTTCTGGTTGTTCTTTACCTTGGCAATATTTTGATGCCGGTATTGGTTGCTATTGTATTAGCCTATTTACTGGAAGGGTTAATTGCTAAAGTTGAATTATTGAAAGTCCCGCGAATTATTGCAGTTTTTTTAGTTTTTTTTACTTTTATGGCCGGTTTGGCATTTCTGCTGTTTGTTTTAATGCCGATGCTGTATGAACAAACCTTGCAACTGGTTCAGCATACGCCCGCGATGTTCAAGGCTATGCAAAAAGAGGTCATGCGCCTGCCGGAAATGTATCCACAACTCATTTCCGAGGATAAATTAAAGACCATTGTGTTTTCAGCCCAGCAGGAAATACTGAAGTATACCCAGGAATTATTGTCTTTTTCTGCCGCGTCAGTGATTAGCTTGGTGACAGCAATGGTGTATCTGGTTCTGGTGCCCATGCTGGTATTTTTTTTCATCAAGGATAAGCAGGATATTATTATCTGGGCTACTCAGTTTTTGCCAAAAGACCGGCACCTTTCTATGCGGGTCTGGCAGGAAGTCGACATGCAGATTGGAAATTACGTTCGTGGTAAGTTTGTTGAAATCGTGATCTTGTGGGTCGTTAGTTATGTGACATTTTCATTACTTGGGCTGAATTATGCCATGTTGCTGGCTGTGTTTATGGGGGTGCAGGCGATTATTCCTTATGTGGGCGCCACACTAGTTACTTTCCCGGTTATCGGCGTTGCTTATTTTCAATGGGGTGTCAACGCAGATGAATTTTTGTATGTAGTCATCGCTTACGCTGTTATTCAAATTATTGACGGTGTGGCGCTGGTACCATTATTATTTTCTGAAGCGGTCAATTTGCACCCGATTGCAATTATTGTTGCAATTTTATTTTTTGGAGGTCTCTGGGGTTTTTGGGGGGTATTTTTTGCAATTCCTTTGGCAACCCTGGTTAAGGCGGTCGTAACCGCATGGCCGAAAAATAGTGAGATTTCTCAGGATACTGAATTAATTGCGGATTTATCCCAGAGCGGAAACATTCCGATTTCTAAAATTATTCATAAAAATCAGATTCAATAGGAATTTCTGAATTAATTCAGAAATTCCTGTCATACAAGCATGGTCTAATAGACCAATTTTCATTTTAATCGCTATACATCCCCTTGCCACAAATTTTTATAAGTTGCAGAGTTCAATGATAAGTTATTCTGAGTGACCAATATATATCAGGGACAATAGCGTTAATTTTTCTCAGCCAGCTCGTTAACGGCTTGTAGAACTTCCGCAACATGTTCTTTCACTTTGACCTTGCGCCATTCATGAACCAACTTTCCTTGATGGTCAATTAAAAAGGTACTTCTCTCAATGCCTTTGACTTTTTTTCCAAACATGTTTTTCATTTTTATGACATCAAATAGTTGACAGAGCTCTTCATCACTGTCACTGATCAGATCAAAAGGGAATTCCTGCTTTGCCTTGAAATTTTCATGGCTTTTGAGACTGTCGCGGGATACACCAAGAATTTCAGTCTTTAAAGCAACAAATTCTTGATAGTGATCTCTGAATGACTGACCTTCCTTGATACATCCGGGGGTATTGTCTTTGGGGTAAAAATAGAGGACCAGATTTTTACCTCGGTAATCTGATAGTTTTATAGTTTTATTTCCAGTTACCAATGCTGTGAAATCAGGAACTGTATCGCCAATATTAATTGTTTTCATAGTCTCATTCTGCCAATAAAATTAAGCAATAGCTTAACATTTAGGTGGAATTGAAACTAATAAATAGTGATGAGAAGACAATTCATAGAGACAAGGCCCGGGCCATTTTTCGACAGCCCTCCAGCTTTTTGGTCATTTGTTCGAAAGCTTCATCTTGCATGGATAGGCTGATACCTAAAGATTCCAATCGATAATTTTCAGGTTTTTCCTCATTATCACGATGTAAAGCTGCGGCCATTTTGGCGGCAGAGCTGACTAGTAATGTTATTTCCCAAAACGCTTGTTTATATTCTGGGTTAAGGTGTTGTTCAATTGCAATGGCTAATAGATCAGGCAACCCCCATTCCCTGGCAATCCATCCTCCTACCGATGCATAGTCAGTATAGGTAAGTTGTCGTAAGGCTTGACTGAGAGAGATAGATGGAGTGTTGATTTTCATTTTCAGCGCTTTGGCGGTTTCATCCGGCATTTGATCCGCAAACCACAACAGCCCGAAGTGGTGTAATAATCCCGCTGTTTGAGCAGTTGCTTTGGGTTCTTCAGGAAAAATTCCGGTTTTGACTTTAGCTGCTAATAGGGCTGAGCCTTCAGAAACTAAAATTCCGGTACTCCAGAATCGTTCAATGTCAAACCCAGGGCAACGAGACGGATTAAAAGGGGAAGCAATAGCCAAAGCCATGCTGGTGCTGCGAACTATATTCATTCCCAAACGGGCGCAGGCTGTTTCAAGATCAGTAATAGCTATAACAGGGGCTGCCCATGCCGAGTTTGCCAGTGCAATTATTCGGGCAACTATATTAGGATGGTTAATTATTTGTTTGGCTAGTTTGGGATAGGTTAAATTTTCATCTGCTAATGTTGCAAGTAAATGCTGAATACCAATGGGCAGGGTCGGTAAGGTAGGTTGGCGTGAAAATTTGTGTTTAAAACCCGGAGGATTATTTTCCATGATCTATTTATTAGATTCAGACGTCGTCACTAATATTGTCCGTCCTCAAATCTCTGGCAAATGAAGTTAAGTTGTTGGTTCAGTTTTTTCCATAGAAAAGTCAGCGCTTAGTAATTCCGGTAGCTCTTCGAAGCTTATCGGTGGGCAGAAGTAATTACCCTGAGCCACCTGGCAGCCAAGTCCATTCATAACCATGGCCTGTTCCTCAGTTTCTACCCCTTCAGCAATAAGAGTATAGTTCAAGGCATTGGCCAAGCCAAAAATTGTTCCTAACAATAAAGATGACTGGGAATTAATGACAACGTCCTGAACAAAAATATTGTCTATTTTGAGGCAGTTTGCATGGAGTTGCTTTAAGGAGGAGAGTGAGGAAAAGCCAGTGCCAAAATCATCAATAGCGATTTTTACTCCCATTTCTTTGAGTTGCCGGAAGATATTGTTATTGGTTTCCAGTTGCATAATACTTTCAGTCACTTCTAGTTCCAGAAATTCAGGCGTCAATCCTGTTTCTTCCAGAATTTTCTGGATCAAGTCGGGAAATGTCGGGGTAGCGAAATGTTTTGCAGAAATATTAACTGCAATTTTAGGAATCTGGCCAATGTTGCGATTAAATTCGGCAATTTGATGGCAGGCATTACGAAGCGCCCATTGGTCTATTTTATCGATTAAACTCAGACTTTCAGCTATGGGAATAAATTCATCCGGGAGGATAATACCTTTGTCAGGATGATGCCAGCGGATTAAGGCTTCTATGCCAATTATTTGTCGAGTTTGAAAAGATATTTGAGGTTGGTAATGAAGAATAAACTGATTTTGATCTAAGGCTGTTTGTAAAAGTTGTTCATCATGTAAACGTTTTTTTGCCTTGGTAGTCATTTCGGGAGAATAAAAAGCATAACGCTGTTTTCCTGCCTGTTTTGCAGCATACATTGCAACATCAGCCGCTTTCATCAAGTCGTGCTCATTGTCGCCATCTTTTGGAAAAATGGCGATGCCAATGCTGACCCTTGGCTTGATTTGATGGGGGCCAACTGTTAAAGGTTGATTAATGTCATGCAGACATCGGTTGGCGACTTCCGCCGCATTATAATCATCGGATAAATTACCAACGATGATGCAAAATTCATCACCGCCCAGACGGGCGGCAAAATCAATATCCCGAACGACTTTTTTTAATCGTTGAGCAATGGATTTTAAAAATTGATCGCCAATGTTGTGGCCGAAACTGTCATTAACATCTTTGAAGCCATCCAAATCCAAAAACAAGAAGGCGAACTCTTCATTGCGTCTTCTGGCATTTTTAATACTTTCCTCAAGCCTTATCTGATAGTAAGCACGGCTTGCCAGGCCAGTCAGATTATCAAAATAGGCGAGGCGATGAATTTGCTTGGCACTTTCCCTTTGTTGGGTAATATCCTGAACTGTTCCTATAACAATTTTTTCACCGTTGTTGGTTACCTGGAGCATTTCCTGGTGAACTAAAATTGAATGTGATCCAGCAACTTGTAATCGATATTCAACCATTTGATTTGATTGTTGATTGACAGTGGCCTGAATAGCATCTTTAACAAAACTACGATCTTCAGGGTAGACAAGTTGCAAATAACCCTGCAAAGTTCCGTCAAAATCTTTCATTTCAAGATCGCATAACATTGCCAAATGTGAAGATATACTGAATTGGTTCTGCTCTGGTTGCCAGTTCCAGTAACCTAAGCGGGCGATACGCTGGGCTGCATCCAACTGCAGTTTTTTGTTTTTAAGTTCGGCTGTGTTTTGCACAGCTCTCAGGATAAATTGTAGTCGGTGAATCAGAACAGCGTAGTTGATCGGCTTTGGAATAAAATCTGATGCTCCCACTTCAAAAGCTTGATTGACCGAGTGCATATCATCGCGTCCGGTAACCATAATAACCGGTATATCAGATACTGCAGGATCAATTCTGAGTTTTCTACAGGTTTCAAATCCGTCGAGACCTTCCATTCCGGCATCAAGTAAAATTAGATCTGGTGTTTGATTTTTAATTTTCTTTAATGCCTGCATGCCGCTTTCTGCTTCATCTACATGAAATGCGGCAGAGCGAAGCGCTTCACTGGTAACCAGTCGGAAGCTGGCGTCATCATCAACAATGAGAATATGTTGCTGTTTGGGAAGTAGCGGCTTTTTAACGGGTTTAGGTTGGGATTGGCTGGATTCGATTTGTTCTTTCAATGAAGCAACTACTTTTTTCAAACCGTCTTTAATGACCTGAAGCATTCTGTCAGAGCCTTTTAAAATTCCTTGGTTTCCCAAAATTTCCAGGGATTCACAGGCGCTGGCCATATCCTGTGCACCGACAATGTCACAGGCTGATTTCAAACGATGCGCAATTTTTCCAAATTCAGCGGGTTTTTGGGCTTGAAAAGCCTGCTGCATGGCATCAATATCATTTGGCGCATTTTCCAGAAACATTTCAACCGTTTTGACTAATAAATTTTCACCGCTGGAAGTCTGTAAAGAACGTAGTTGGTCTAATGCATTGAAGTTGATTACTGGTCGTTTCCTACGATTAATGGCTAGGGATACAGTGTTGGTTTTCTGAAGATTTTTCTCAAGGACTTTATGAGGTAGCCATTTTTCCAGAATCTGTTGTAATTGTACCTGGGTAAATGGTTTGGTGATATAGAAGTCCATACCCGCAGCAGAACATTGGTCACGGATATTTTTTTGTACATCAGCAGTTAATGCGATAATCGGGATTCGAGCTTTTCCGGACTCTTTCTCGCGAACTTTTTGAGTTGCTTGCAATCCATCGAGTTTTGGCATGTGACAATCCATAAAAATCAGGTCATAGTCCTGTTGTTCTATTGCTTCTATGGCTTTTAGACCATTGTTGACAATATGGACGTCACAACCCAGTTCTTCCAGCATGCTGCGCGCAACTTCCTGATTAATTACGTTGTCTTCAGCAAGCAAAATTTTTGCCTCGATTGCAATTTTACTGAGATTAGGTAGGCTTGGCGATTCAATAGATATTTCTTGCGGGGCTCCTAATAGCCGCAGCAGACTATTTAATAAAGGTTTTTGATAAACTGGCTTGGTCAGATAGTAACTGATGCCAAAGTTACTGAACTGATCAGCTTCAGCACTAAAAGTGTCTGAACTAAGCATGATGAGAAACAAATGTGAAATTAAAGGCTCGTTTCGTATAATTGAAGCCAGTTTCATGCCGTCCATATCTGGCATTTGCCAGTCAAGCAGAGCAATCCGGTAGGGATCATTTTCTGAGGAAGCGTCTTTTAATTCAGCAAGCGCTCTGGTGCTATTGCCAACACATGTGCAGCGCATACCCCAAGCCTTTAGTTGGTCAAGCAGTATTGATCTTTGACTGGGATTATCATCGACAACCAGAATTTTTACCCCTCGCAGCTGCCGGGTATCAACTTTAATGGTTTGAGTTGGAGGTTTTGCTGGCAGATCAAGTGAAAAATAAAAACATGAGCCGTTGCCAGGTCGGCTGTTCAAAAATATTTCGGATCCCATTAATTGTATTAACTGTCTGGAAATGGTCAGACCCAGGCCTGTTCCTCCGAAGCGGCGGGTAATGGAGCCATCAGTTTGGGTAAAGCCTTCGAAAATGCGTTGCTGTTGCTCAGGCTCAATGCCAGGCCCGGTATCCAGAATTTCAAATTTAAAATTTATATGGTTTTTATCTGTTGTTGATTTTTGTTGGGTAACTTTTAGTTGCACTTCGCCTGTTTCTGTAAACTTAATGGCATTGCCAATCAGATTGATTAATACCTGACGAAGTCTTTCAGAGTCGCCATGAACGACGTGTTGTAGCTTGGGGGGCAAATTGAGAACCAATTCAAGCCCTTTACGATGAGCTTGATTTGCAGATGTTTCCAGTGTTTCTTCAAGTAATTGTCGCAGATCAAAATCAGTTTCGACCAACTGGAGTTTGCCCGCTTCAATTTTTGAGAAATCCAGAATGTTATTAATTATTCCCAGCAAGGAATTGGCAGAACGTAAAATGGTATTGGCCAATCTTGCTTGGCGGTCATCCAGTTTGGAATGCATTAGTAACTCGGTCATGCCGAGAATTCCATTCATGGGAGTGCGAATTTCATGACTGATCATCGCTAAAAAGTCACTTTTGGTTCTGCTGGCTTGTTCGGCAGCTTCTTTTGCTTGTAGGGCGCTTTGGGTGATTTGTTCCAGTTCCTGATTCTTTTTTGATAGCTCACGGGTTCTGGCGATGACTTTCTTTTCCAATGCAGTTCGATGCAAAGCAAGTTCAGCATCTCTACTTTGAATTTCACCCAGCATGGTATTAAATACTGAGGCCATTTGACCGAATTCATCCGTCCCGGTTTTGTTAACGCGGGCAGTAAAATCTTTTTTTTCAGCGACTGATTTCATAACTTGCATAAAATCAATCAGCGGCTCAGAAAAGATTTTTTGCAGTCTTGTGGACATTCGTAAAATCACCAATAATGTCAATAGTAACACTGCAATGAGAATTTGATAGAAAGAGAAAAGTTGCGCTTTTAATCGGGACAGGTCATTAACCAAGTGAATAGTCCCCACCGTTTTCTGGTTTAGATTTATGGGCTGTACTAAATGTAGATAGCCCCGGTCATCATATTTCAGGGTGGCATTTTTGATTGATGGAAAAAACAGGCTGTTGAGCAGAGTTTCTTTTATAGCCGCCAGCCAGGAAGTGGAATCGGTTATGTTTCTGGCCGTTGGTTTGAATTTGTAATTACCGATAGCTTCGAGTTGTGATTTTTCCCAGGCAGAAATCTGGTTTTTATCAGTATTAAATTGCGCAAAGACTTGGTTATCCAGATCGTAAATAAACGCGGCCACAATTTCCGGGTTGGTTTTTAAAACTGTTAAAGTTTTTTCAGCAGCTTTTTTATCAGCGAAAGCCAAGGAGGCCGAACAGCTCCATCCGACAACATTAGCCAGGGACAATAATTCTTGCTCGACTGCTCTTTTTTTACTTTGAAACTCAAAAATGACGAATGCTGAAGTGATCAAGAGCATGGCAGAAACAGCGGTAACTGACATGATCAAGATAAGTTTGGTCCGGATTGGAATGTTATGAAAGAAATTGGATTGCATGGATCAAATTGTATACCTTTTGTCTTTGATAATCCCTTATTTTGATTGTGGCTGATTATTTCATGATTTTGATTTCTTAGAGCAGAAATTTGGGTAGTTATATTAAAAAAACAGATTGGGATTTAGAAAGTGTTTGTATATTCTAATTTGCTTGGTTTAAAGTAGAAATTTACCTTTTTATCGGTTCCAAAATGGCATCAATATTAATATGGTCGCAAAATTCCAGAAATTCTTCTCTCAAGTTAAGTATCCGGATTCCAGCAGGAACCAAGAGAATAAAGCGGGTGGTAACCAGTTCTGATTGCGAATATGAATCAACATATCGGCTACTGGATATTTCTTCGATGGTAAGATCATGGTCGCTGATGAAAGCAATAATACTTTGTAAGGCATCCTGTCGTTCTAATGAGACGGTTTCTAAGGAATACGGGGTAAAATCATCGTGGCTGATAAATTTACCTGGTCTGAGCAGGTGAATCTTGATTTCCAGTTTTTTTTCAAGATTTTCCAGCAGGTTTTCCAGTTTTGCTATTTGATTCCACTCACCATTGACTAGGAAATATGCCGCTGTGCAAGCCATTAGCCGGTTTGCCCGCATCTCCATGATTGAACATTTACAGTCATTGACGGCAAATAAAATTCGATCAATATAATTACTTTTAGTATAGCCCAGAACCGTTATTGTTAATTGCATGACCCATGACGTTGTTTTTTGGTATTAGAGTTTATCATTTTTTAATAGAAGTTATACAATGTATGCATAAAGGAAATGCAAAGTTTATTTATTATATTTTTATGATTAATTAGGTTACAGGAAATCAACAAGATAATCTTGGGCGTAAAAAGTCTGTTTTTGATAAATGAATTCATCGACGAATATTAATAAGTCTACTACCAAGGTTGGGTTGGACAATAGAATTTTCAGTTTTCAAATACCGAATCAGTTATTTTTGTAAAATATACGAAGTGAAAAATTATGGCAGATGAAAATGATACGCAAAAACAGGACAGATTAGGCAAATTGGAAAACCAGTCTTCGTCAGAGAACCAACAATCACCCGATACCAATGACTTCCTAGAAGATGACGAAGCAATTGATCAACTATTAATGGACGAAATGTTTGGAGCTTCTGAACAACAGGCCACCGAGGATTTGGTGGAAATAGATGAATTCGCTGAGGATGGACCGGATGAATTTGCTGAAGACAATGATTCAACAGAATTAATTTCTGAACAGACGCCAACTTCAGAATCCAGTCCGCCTGAGGTAGCCACGGAAGAAAATAATTATCTGGATGATTTTGATATTACTGCAGATGACGATAAGATTGTTCCTGACGAAAATTCAAATGACAATATTTCACAACCAGAAGCACAAGGAGGATTTGATTCTGAAGTCATTCAGGAAGCATTAACTGGAAATTCTGACAATGATTTAGCGCAAGCTTCAATATCAGAAAAAAAGCCGGAAACTGGCAATAATGTAATAACAGAAGCATTAACAGCTCAAGTCAGTCAGTTGTGGGCTGAGGTGGCGGATGTTAAAGAGCAGATTTCCAATGCCCCGTCAAATGATTCTACTGATGCTATTGATCAAATCAATAAGAAAATAAAGAGGTTATTTCGGGAACAGGAGGATAGAAATAAAAGCAATAAATTATTAGCAGGCATTGCAATAGCAATGGCTGCTTTGGCCGCTATTCTTGCAATTGTGGCGATGATTCAGATTAGTAATTTAGATTCTTCTGTCACTGAATTGACAACGCTGGTTTCTGATATGGAAGAATCAGTGTCAGAACCGGATATCAATACCCAAAATACTTTGAAGAGTCTGAAAGACTCATATTTACTGCTAGATAATAACCAGCAAAGCATCAGAACCCAATTAGCTATGTTAAAAGATCAATTAAGCAATCAGGTAGCCTCCCATCAAAATCAGCCAGAATTGCAGGGTATTATTAGCGAATTGAAACAACAGCTCGTTGATATTAATACTAAAGTGACTGGCTTATCGACTTCTGTCAAAAAACTCGAAACTCGCAAGCCCAAGAAATCCACAAAGGTGGTTAGCCGGAAAAAAGTTAAGCTTGCTAAGGACTGGACTGTCAATTTGGTCTCGTTTAAACAGGAATGGTATGCCAAGAAAAAAGCGGCTGAGTTTAAAAACAAGGGGATACCTGTAGAAGTCGTTCCTGTTAAAGTAAAAGGAGAGCAGTGGTACCGGCTGCGTGTTACCGGTTTTAAAACTAAATACGAGGCTGGTTCGTATGCTTCCAGAGCAAAAAAAGCGCTTAATTTAAGTTCGGTTTGGGTGACCCAAAAGTAACAGTAAGATTTGTTTTGAAAGATGGGTATGTCTAAGCTATGAATATTAAACTATCTTGAATGTACATATCCCGTATTTCAATGTACGCTCTAATTTAAGTCAAATAACAGAATTGGGTATAGCTACATTATGATGTAAGTTAGCAATGGACAGCACCATATTGACTGACTTTATCCCAAAACTGCTCCCATCGATTCGAACGCTCCAGGGTTCTCAAGCTGAGGATAATCGATGCC
>JALXCS010000349.1 GCA_026990815.1 Methylomonas sp.
AACGCTCATGTTGCCATGCTAAATCACCATCACTACGAAAATAATCGAGCCCGGTTTCACCTATTCCGACAATTTTTGGATCCTTGGCAATATCAATCAATTCAGCAGAGTCCGGTTCATGCCCTTCCGTTACATTCGGATGGACTCCAACCGTTAGAGAAATATTGTCATATTTTGATACCATCTGCCGCATTCCAGGAAATGATTCCATATCAATACTGATGCAAAGTAAATGCTCAATTTGGTTATTAACTGCTTCATCCATAAAGCAGGAAAAATCATTTTTATAGGGTTTCAGATCAATTCGATCAAGATGACAATGAGAATCGATAAACATTTGTACAGGAACTACATAGTATGTGTCGATCGTGACGATTCTAGTGCACCGGCTAAATAGGTTTCAATTTTGTTTCTGGCTGTGCCACCATCCTGGTCACTAAATTGAACACCGATACCAGTCGCACGGTAACCTTCTGCGCCTGGCGGGGTTTTCCAGATGATTTTTCCGGCTATGGGAATGCGTTCGGTTTCTTCCATCAAACTTAACAACATAAAAACTTCATCTCCCATCTTATATTCACGATTTGTCGGTATAAACAGGCCGCCATTAATAACAAAGGGCATATAGGCGGCATACAATGCGTTTTTGTCTTTGATAGAAAGGGATAGGATGCCTTGTTTTGCTGGTGCTTCTGCCATAATTATTTTTTACAAAGTTGTGACCAATTGATTAAGATTTCTTCAAAAATTAATTGTTTGTTTAATTGACTTGTAAGGTGTTGTTTTTGTCTCAACAACAAATCATAAAATTTGAAGAGCCTTTTCAATTCTAGTCGTTGCGCCAGTTCTTGCAAGGAAGACTCGAAGTCAGAATTGTAGCATTTATCAGGATTTTGATTAAAATAACATTTTAGAGTGTCTACAACCCAACTTATCATCCAAAATAACAGCAGTGAATCAGGAAACTGTAGCCAATGTTCAGCAATAATAATTGGACTTGCTTGCTGCCGAGAAATTTTTAACCAATCATTAAAACAGGACTTTCTGCTTTCCAGAACCCCATCTTTTGCATATTCCAGGGCAATTAGTGGTGAACCTTGCGCTATTTCAAGCAAAATATCAAGATGTTCTGAAATCTGCTGCTGTTGTAGCCAGTGCATTGCAACTTTAGATTTAGGGGCAGGAACAAATAGTATTTGGCAACGGCTTCGGATAGTTGCTGGAAGTGCCGAGGGAAAACCAGAAATCAAAATAATACAGGTTTTTTCTACCGGTTCTTCAAGATTTTTTAGAAAACTATTGGCTGCAGCATGAGTTAATCGGTGAGCGTCATTAATTATCAATAATCGATAGTTGTTAAATTGGGATGATAATGATAAAAAACTGGTTAATCCGCGAATTTGATCTATGGAAATACTTTTACCAGACTCCTCTGGTTGAATCACAGTAAAATCAGGATGGGTTTTTGCGGAAAATAATTGGCAACTTGAACATTGACTACAAGCACGAAACTCTGATGTTCTTTGTTCGCATAGTAAGGATTTTGCAAAATTCCAGGCTAATCGCTGTTTTCCCAATCCTTTTTGTCCTGAAATCATTACTGCCTGGGGAATTCGCTGATGCCCCAAATACTCAATAAGGTGCGACCAGGAACCAAGCAGCCACGGATATAGGTCTTTATTATTGCCCATTGTCATCGACAATTTGCTCAAGTTGTTCGATTATTTGTTGTTGTACTTGTTCAAGAGCTTGATCTGCCTGGATGACTTTGATTCTTCCGGGGTTTTGTCTGGCTCTTGTCAGGTATATTTCTCTTACTGATTGAAAAAATTCCAGTTTTTCAGACTCAAAACGATCAAGCTCATTTCTTGCTTCGGCCCGAGTCAAACCCACTTCAACAGGGGCATCAAGCAATAGTGTTAAATCGGGTCTGAAATCCCCCTGTACAAGATTTTCCAGACAGGAAATTTCATCAATATCAATTTTCCTACCCCCGCCTTGATAAGCATAAGTGGCATCAGTGAAACGATCACATAAAACCCAGGTTCCGTCTATTAAATGTGGCCAGATAACTTCAGAAAGATGCTGCGAACGTGCGGCAAACATTAATAGTAACTCTGTGTGACCCGAAATGGTTTCCTCATGTCTGGCTAGTAATATTTCCCTTAATATTTCCGCAATTGGTGTACCTCCAGGCTCCCGAGTGACTACAACTGGAATTTTATGCTGTTGCAAATATTCTTTGATAAATTGAATATTTGTAGTTTTGCCAACACCTTCCCCACCTTCCAAAGTAATAAATTTTCCAGCCATTATTTTTTCCTTTGGTAGGTATTGACTGCCTCATTATGCTTGCTGAGAGTTGCAGAAAAAACATGAGAACCGTCGCCCCGTGAAACAAAATACAGGCTGTTGCCTGTCTCAGGGTGAAGTGCGGCATGGATAGCTGCTTTTCCTGGCATGGCAATTGGCGTTGGTGGCAACCCTTTTATTACGTATGTATTATAGGGAGTAGGTTTTTTTAAATCTTTATAACGAATATTACCTTTGTATGCTTTACCCATACCGTAAATAACAGTTGGATCAGTTTGAAGCAGCATACCTTTACGTAACCTTCGGATAAAAACCCCTGCGATCGCAGGACGTTCAGAGGCTTTGCCGGTTTCTTTTTCAATGATCGACGCGAGAATTAATGCCTCATAAGGAGTTTTTAAAGGCAGGTTTTTTTCTCGATTTTGCCATTCCTGTTCAAGAACTTGCTGCATTTTCAGATATGAGCGTTTCAATAATGCTGCATCTGTCATATTTTTTTCAAAATAATATGTATCGGGAAAAAACAAACCTTCTGGATGATTTTCCTTTACCCCGACCCGTTTTAAAACCGTATTTTCATCAAGTTTTTTAAAAGTTTGTTGAATATTTTGGTTGCTTTCTATTTCATGTCGTATCTGGGTAAAAGTCCAACCTTCAGGAAAAGTAATTGCGTATTGCTTGCTTTTTCCAGCAACCAAAATAGTCAACAGTTCTGCTGGTGTCACCCCAGGATTCAGAACAAACTCACCCGTCTTGATTTTTTGTGTAAGGTGCTTTTGGTAGGCCAATAATCTGAACCAAACAGGCTTAATATTAGCTCCATTTTGGATCAGTTTATCGGTTATCTGACGAAATGATTCTCCTTTCTCAATTTCCAGTAACAAAGTCTGTTTATCAATAACTGGGGTTTTTAGAAACTTCTGATAATCGATAAAAGCCCAACCAGCTATCA
Source organism: Methylomonas sp. (assembly GCA_026990815.1). Lineage (GTDB taxonomy): Bacteria > Pseudomonadota > Gammaproteobacteria > Methylococcales > Methylomonadaceae > JALSJK01. The sequence continues at coordinate 3,266 of JALXCS010000349.1, forward strand.
GGCAGACAATTAGCGATAAGATACCGAATATTTTTACGAAACTTGGCATAAATCCTGGGCTTTAAAGTCTTTCAGCCATTGTTGAATTTTCAGGGTAATAACACCTGGGGTATAGTTTTCTTGCAGAAGTTGACTTACTGGCCAGAGATTAATAACTGAATTGGTCAGAAATAACTCATCTGCTTCAAAACATTGTTGTTTAGTCAGGTGAATTTCAGTTACACTGATTCCCAGCTCTTGCGCTGCCTGAAAAACAAGCTGACGAATTATGCCTTTTACGCCACATAAATCAAGTTTTGGGGTAAATAAACGATTTTCTTTTACAATGAACAGATTGCTCATCGTACCTTCTATTACATGATTATTGATATCCAGCATTAAACCTTCCTGATAATCCCCAGACTGCCATTCTGCACGTGCTAATATCTGATCAAGGCGATTAAGATGTTTTATTCCAGCCAAATTTGGATTAAGGCCTAATCTGGTTGAACAAAAACGTAATTTTATGCCTTCTGTTTCAAAAAGGACAGGAAAATCAGGAAATGGATAAAGCGATACCACCCGGGTGGGAATAACAGGGGCGGGTTGTTGATACCCCCTTCCTCCTGACCCTCGGGTAAGAATGATTTTTAAAACCGCATGATTTTGATCGCGGGTCAGGTTCTTAATCTCTTGTTCCAGTAAATCGAACGATCTAAAAGAGATTTTTAATTTTTCACAGCCTTGTGCTAAACGTTCAAAATGCAGATTTAAGAATACCGGGTGGCTTTCGATTACTTCGATGGTTTCAAACAATCCATCCCCATATTGAAAACCACGATCAGAAAATTCTATGAGTGGGTTTTTTTTACCATTGATCAGTATCATAAACTATCAATGGAATTGTATTTATGAAAATCGTTTAAAAATCAATGTGCCGTTAGTGCCGCCAAAACCAAATGAATTGGATACAGCAATATCAATTTTCATCTCTCTTGCTATGTTAGGGACGTAGTCCAGATCACATGCAGGGTCAGGGTTTTCCAGATTTATCGTTGGTGGGGCAATTTGATTTTTAATTGCCAATGCTGATAACACTGTTTCAATACCACCTGCCGCTCCAAGCATATGACCGATCATGGATTTTGTAGAGCTAACCGCCACTTTATAGGCATGATCACCTAATACTGCTTTCATTCCTTGGGTTTCACAAATATCCCCAGCTGGAGTAGAAGTGCCATGTGCATTTATATAATCAACATCACCCGGATTTAGACGGGCATCACGGAGTGCATTTTTCATGCACCGTGCCGCTCCTTCTCCTCCTTCTGATGGTGAGGTCATATGATATGCATCAGCGCTCATTCCATAACCAACAATTTCAGCATAAATTTTTGCACCACGCGCTTTTGCGTGCTCTAATTCCTCAAGAACTACAACACCAGCACCATCACTAAGTACAAAGCCATCCCGATCACTATCCCAGGGACGACTTGCGGCCTCTGGATCTGTATTTCTTCGTGACAAGGCCTTTGCTGAAATGAACCCCCCCATTGCTGTTGGCGAAGTAGTACATCGTTCTGCGCCACCGGCGACCATAACATCAGCATCACCGTATTTGATCAGCCTGGCAGCATCACCAATATTATGGGTACCTGTCGTACAGGCAGTAACTATCGCAAAGTTTGGCCCTTTTAAACCATACTTAATCGATAAATTTCCGGAAATCATATTAATGATATTTCCGGGAACAAAAAATGGAGAAATTCGCCTTGGACCACTTTTTTCATATGTAGCATAACATTCTTCAATACCGGTAACACCACCGATACCTGCTCCAATAGCAACCCCTATACGCTCTGCATTTTGATCAGAAATTTCAAGACCTGAATCTTCAATGGCCTGACTACCTGCAGCAATACCATAATGAATAAAGCCATCCATGCGTTTTGCATCTTTGACAGGAATGTACTGACCAATATCCAGATTCCTGATGACGCCGCCAAATCTCGTAGCAAATGGCGAAATATCAAATGAATCAATATTGCTTATACCACTTTTTCCATTAATAATACCGTCCCAGGTTTCAGAAACGGTATTAGCTAAAGGCGTAATAGCGCCTAATCCAGTTATTACAACTCGACGTGTGCTCAAAGTAGGGTACCTTGTTTTGGGATCGTGACATAGTGGATGAATAACATTCACCCACTAAGGATAAGAAGCTTATGCGTTATTTTTTACGTAATCGATTGCTTGTTGCACGGTAGTGATCTTCTCTGCTTCATCATCTGGAATTTCACATTCGAATTCTTCTTCTAGCGCCATTACCAATTCAACAGTATCAAGGGAATCAGCACCCAGATCATCAACGAAAGAGGCTTCATTTGCAATATCCTCTTTTACACCCAGTTGCTCAGCAACAATTTTTTTTACACGTTCTTCAACGTCACTCATAATTTTTTTTCCTCAATTAATGCTTGCTTAGAAGTTATTCAAAATACAAACAAGAATTCAAAATAACAGTTTATATGTAAATAACCAATCGGAAATTCCAAACGGTTGGCGAATTATACTTGAAATTAATCGAAAACCACAAGTATTCAATGATAGATAACGATAAGCTTTAAGCCATATACATCCCGCCATTAATATGTAAGGTTTCACCCGTAATATACGCGGCTCCATCAGAAGCTAAAAATGAAACAGCATGGGCAATTTCTTCTACATTGCCGAGACGAGCCAAAGGTATTGCACTAAGAAGTGATTGCTTATTCTGTTCTGGCAAATCACGAGTCATATCGGTATCTATAAACCCAGGGGCTACAGTATTGACAGTAATATTACGCGAACCGACTTCTTTAGCCATGGATTTTGCAAAACCAACCATTCCGGCCTTGGCGGCAGCATAATTAGCCTGACCAGCGTTGCCTGTATAGCCGACAACCGACGAAATATTGATTATTCGACCGTTTTTTGCTTTCATCATGCCGCGAAGAACGGCTTTACTCATTCTAAAAACAGAACTCAGATTAGTATTAATAATTTCATCCCATTCTGCATCTTTCATGCGCATTAGCAGGTTATCTCTGGCTATTCCTGCATTATTTACCAAAACAGTAGGAGCCTGAAAACTTTCTCCAATCGTGTTAATCACTTGAGTAACAGACTCAGGATCAGCCACATTAAGCTTCATTCCGGTACCACTCCCCCCCAAATAACCAGAAATTGAATCAGCGCCAGATTCAGAGGTGGCGGTTCCAATAATAAAATAACCATCTTTTGCCAGTCTTTCTGCAATAGCCCTGCCAATACCACGGCTTGCTCCAGTAACCAAAGCAATTTGTTTATCCATTAATGTGCTCCAAAACGTTTTGTAAAGTTTCTGAATTAAAAATTGAGAATTGATCGGCAGCTTTCGCAATTCGCTTGTTTAGACCTATCAGAACCTTGCCAGGCCCGCATTCCACAAATTGGTTGACCCCCTGTTCGTGCATAAATTTAATGGTATCAACCCAACGAACAGGCTTATACAATTGTTCCGATAAGGCATTGCGAATAACATCGGGAGCATTATGGGAGGCAACATCCACATTATGTATCAGAGTAACATCTGGTGATTCAATGCTGATCTCATTTAGGCGTTTTTTCAATCTTTCAGCAGCCGGTTTCATTAATGAACAATGTGAGGGAACGCTAACAGGTAATTTCACAGCGCGTTTCGCTTCTGCTTCTTTTGCAGCGGCCATTGCTCTTTCAACAGCATCTGAATTTCCAGCAATAACAACCTGGCCAGGAGCATTGAAATTGACCGGTGAAACCACCTGACCATCTGCTGACATATTACAGATTTCAATGACTTTTGGATCATCCAAACCCAAAATTGCAGCCATTGCGCCACTGGTTTCCGAAACTGCTTCCTGCATAAACAGGCCTCGGTCCGAAACTAATCGGACTGCATCCTCAAATTTTATAGCATTTGAACAAACTAAAGCAGTATACTCGCCCAAGCTATGCCCGGCCATCCAGGCAGGTTCTATTGAAGAATTCTCACGCCAAAGTTGCCAAATAGCAAAACCCGCAGTCAGCATGACTGGCTGGGTATTTTGAGTTTGATTTAGCACTTCGGCCGGTCCTTCTGATGCGAGTTTCCATAGATCTTTGCCAAGCACATCAGAAGCCCGTTCGAACGTCTGTTTAATAACAGAATATATTTCCGACAACTCTTTCAGCATGCCAACTGATTGCGAACCCTGACCAGGAAAAACAAAAGCCAGGTTATAATTTTTATCACTCATATAAGATTTTCTTGATTGTTCTTAACTAAAGTCTTATCAATGCCGAACCCCAGGTAAAACCGGCACCAAAAGCCTCAAGGAGTACTAAGTGGTTTTTTTGAATACGGCCATCTCGGACACCTTCATTAAACGCAAGTAACACAGAAGCAGAAGAGGTGTTTCCTTGTTCCTGCAAGGTTAGAATCACCTGATCCATTGACATTCTTAATTTTTTAGCGGTAGCTGCAATAATTCGTGTATTTGCTTGATGGGGGACTAGCCAGTCAATATCAGATTTTTCCAAGTTATTTGCGACCAGTGTCTCATCAACAATATTACCCAGTGTGTTGACGGCCACCTTGAAAACCTCATTTCCGCGCATCTGGATAAATCCTTTTGGTTCAGGCTTACCTAATGCTTGGGGATTAGGTAAATTCAGTAATTCTTCAAAACGGCCATCTGAATGAATATGTGTGGACAAGATACCGGGCTGATCTGATCGTTCAAGTAAAACTGCACCAGCGCCGTCACCAAATAAAATACAAGTACTCCGATCTTGCCAGTCTACAAAACGGGAACAAATCTCACTGCCAATAACCAATACTTTTTTTGCCGCACCTGATTTAATATATTGATCTGCAATACTAAGTGCAAAAATAGAACCTGAGCAGGCTGCCTGCACATCGAATGCCACACAATCTTTAACCCCAAGGCGATGCTGGATCAGGCAACCGGTGCTTGGGTAAACCCGGTCAGATGCTCCAGTCGCAACAATAATAAAATCGATTTCCCTAGGTTCTACTTGTGCCGCTTCAATTGCTTGACGGGCAGCAATTTCGCCCATACTGGATGCTGTTTCATGTTCTGCAGCGATGCGGCGACTTTTAATTCCGGTTCGTTCAAAAATCCAGCTGTCAGAAGTATCTACTGTTTGAGAAATTTCATCATTGCTGCGAATCTGTTCAGGCAGATAACCACCGGTTCCGATTACTTTTGAAAAAAAACTCACTTTGCTTTCCTGGTGGCCAAAATTGACGCAACTTTGTCACTAATTTTCTGAGTAACATTTTTTTCCGCTTCAATAACAGCTAATTGCAAAGCTGTTTCAAATGCCAAAACATCTGCGCCACCATGACTTTTAATAACAAGCCCTCGTAATCCAACAAAACTGGCGCCATTATACAATCGTGGATCAATCCTATTTTTAAATGCCTTGAGTACCGGAAAAGAAAAAAAAGCAGCTAATTTGGTAAAAATATTTTTCCCAAACTCTTCCTTCATCAATTGGCTGATCATAGTTGCTGTACCTTCAATTGTTTTAAGCGCAACATTGCCGACAAAACCATCAGTCACAATCAGATCGACATCATTTCCCGCACAAAGTGAGTTCCCCTCAACGTAGCCGATATAATTTAGATCAGAATTTTCCATTAACTTCGAAGCCGCCTTAACTTGCTCATTGCCTTTGGTTTCTTCTTCGCCAATATTGAGAAGACCTACTTCAGGATTATCAATGTTATTAACTGCTTTTACAACCTCAGCACCCATGATTCCAAACTGAAATAATTGCTCGGCAGAAGAATCAACATTACCACCAAGGTCTAAAACATGCGTATGGCCATGAATGGATGGAATTGTGGAAATTATTGCAGGACGATCAATCCCAGGAATCATTTTCAAAACAAACCGCGCAGTTGCCATCAATGCTCCGGTATTACCTGCGCTAACACACGCCGCAGCTTTGCCGTCACGAACTAGATTAATAGCAACACGCATTGATGAATCTTTCTTGTTCTTGAGTGCTTTCGAAGGTGACTCATGCATTTCAACACATTGCGAAGCATGTTGGATACTTATTCTCCCTGAAAACTTTTCAGCTTTGTCGGCGAGTATTTTTTTTAATAAAAATTCATCTCCGACAAGAACTAAAGAAAGTTTTGCATTGTTTTTTAAACAATTTAGAGATGCGGGTACGGTAACTTCAGGACCAAAGTCACCCCCCATTGCATCAACAGCAATAATTAAATGCACTGCTAGGATCTACTCAGAAAAATAAAGATTAAAAACCAGAATAAATTCTGGCCGGAAAATCTTGCCAGACTCAAGAAACAATAGATTAACTCAGTATTTCATGAGTTTCTCATAATAAAGTTAACAAAGGAAATTTTTTGCCCTTCGGACTATCGCCTGTATTTCTTACGGCAAGCTCTGAACTCAAAAACCAACAAATTAATCTTCTTTGCTCGGAATAATCTGCCTGCCTTTGTACATGCCATCAGGGCTAACATGATGACGTAAGTGAGTTTCACCTGTTATAGGGTCTTGTGAAAGTGTTTGACTGGTTAATGAATCATGAGAGCGGCGCTGTCCGCGTCTTGAACGAGTTACCTTACTTTTTTGTACAGCCATTAATTAATCTCCAGATTTTTTTAAAGTTGCTAAAACAGAAAATGGGTTTTCAGATTTTTTTGTTTCGAAATCTGTTTGAATTTCTTTGTTGCTATATTGAACAAGGTCCAGACAATTATGCCCATGTTTTGGGTATTCCGGGATGGCCAATAACAATTCTTCCTCAATAATGGTCGTTAACGCAATTTTTTCTTGATTATTTATCAATAAAGGCTCATAGCCAGAAGGCAAACGACTTGCCTCATCCAGAGACTGAACTATACCCAACATAAATGTGATTTGGCAACTCCATGGCAAGACTTTTAAGCAGTTTTGACAATCAAGGTTTAAATTTGCACTTATCTCGCCAATGATAGAGGCAAGTTTTTTTTCTTTATAAAACGATAATTTGATGATTACCTTACCATTTTGATTTGCTAGAATATCGGCCAGTCTTTCAAAATGGGTTAATTCAATTTCACCTTTCAGCTCCCTCGCCCTTTCAGCATAAAGCAATGGATCAACAAATCTTGGTAATCGATCTAACATAACTTACTAATAATATATGGATTTACTGGCAAGGTCAATTTTAAAATAATTCTATGGACCAAGACAAAAAAATAATTTTGGCATCAAGTTCGCCATATAGACAACAATTATTGAGCAAAATTAATCTTAAATTTACTGCTGTTGCCCCTGAAATTGACGAGACATCAGAAGAAAGAGAATCTGCACAGCAGCTGGCACTGCGTTTGGCACAAAACAAAGCCCTTATGCTACAACAAAGATTTGATAATCATTTGATCATTGGCTCTGATCAAGTTGCATATTTTAATGGATTACAGCTGGAAAAACCTGGTAACCGGAGCCGTTCAATTCAGCAATTAAAAATGATTGCCGGGAGAACTGTATTTTTTTATACAGCTATTTGTGTTTTAGATTCACAATCAAAAACAATCAAAACTGAAATTGATTGTTGCTCGGTAACATTTAGAACATTATCGCTGTCAGAAATAGAAAATTATGTAGATTTGGATAAACCTTACCATTGCGCAGGTTCATTTAAATCGGAAGGATTAGGTATTGCTTTAATAAAAAAAATTGACGGCGATGATCCCAATTCACTGATTGGCTTACCAATCATCAAATTAATTGATTTATTAACAGAGTTTGGAATAAAAATATTAGCTTGATATACTATCCACGCTCAAGAATACCCCGTTTGCCCATCAATGATCTGAAATTTTTCAGACAATAACGAACGCAAAGGAGCATGATGCTCATCGAGGTTGTCGAAGAAGCTCGAACA
>JALXCS010000350.1 GCA_026990815.1 Methylomonas sp.
ATTCTGAGTTTGTTTTTTGGGGATTCGGATGTTGCGTTGGTTTACAAGAGTAGTTATGAGCTTATGGTCGAAATGAATCCACAAATCAATTCCAGAATAAAAATTTTAAAATCATTTCCCGTCTTGTCTAAAAATATGGGTTTTATACACAAGAACTATTCTCATCGAAAATGGATTATTAAGAATATCCGGAATTTATCAGTTCATCCGAGAGGGCAACAAATAATGAATGTGCTCAGATGCTCTGCTGTTGGAATTATATCAAACAAGGCCATTGGGCCATTTGAAAAGTTCTACCAGAACTATTTGACTTTGAAAAATCAATGGTTGATGAACAAGCTGTAAGTAAAACTTAAGAATTATCCCCCAGAGTTGTTGTGCATTTTTTTACAAGTTTGTAGATAATAATTAATCATTTGAGGGAGTGAGTATGCCAAATGGAAGAAAGATGAAAGTTTTTTCTAATATAACGATATTATTGATACTTGTTTTCAACACAACGGTCGATGCTACTAATTTTGGGACGATAGTCTATGTCCAAGATGGTATCGGAGAATTACAAAAATCAGAAAAACAAATTGCTATAAAGTATTGGGACAAATTTTTCAATAAGACATTAAAAAATTATTCGTTTTTTTCCTCAGTAACGACAATCGATAAATTTATCAAACATCTTAATGATGGTGAAATTGATTATGTGCTTCTCGATGGATCTAATTTTATTCAATATTATCAGTATTTAGAATCTAAGCTCCTAGGTGAGGCATGGTTGGTACAACGAACTAAAAATAATTTTGAAGAATTTGTGCTACTAGTTAGGAAAGATACAAAAATCGAGTATTTTCACCAATTAAAAAACACTGTTTTTTCATTACATTCAGGTTACGGCTTGTTAAGATTGTATCTTGATCAGCTCGTAGCTAATACTTCGAACTCCACAATCTCTGAATTTTTTCATGAAATTCATGATGCCAAAACAGAGTCACAGGCAATTTTGGATGTTTTTTTTTCTAAAACTGATGCTTGCCTTGTTGCTAAACATGTCTTCGATGATGCAATAGAACTTAATCCAGCAATTGGGGAAAAAATAAAAGTCATCGTGCATTCAAAAAAAATTTATGCACCAGCTATTTATTTGGCACTTAATGGTGTTTCAAAAAAAGGCCAGCAAAATTTCTCCCGTTCCGTAACAATGTTAAATAATACGGTTAGAGGTCGGCAAATTTTGAATCTTTTTGGCATTTATATTATAAAAAAGATTGATTCCAAAAAACTGGAGCCCATGCTGCAGCAAAGTGTTACGTGGCAATAAATAGTCGGTAAAGTATTTTGGCATTTTATGGTAGGCAATGGTGATTGTAATATTAAAGTTGAAAGCTAGGACATAAACAATCTGGAACCAAAGCTGATTTAATCTTATTACAATGAATAATTAGATGGCATGAAAACCAGGTATCGTTACAGGCTTTTCATTAAGGTGTTTGTGCTGTTCGGTTTTATTGTGTTGATGATTGTATTATTTATTGGCTATATGGTTATTCCTTTACAGAAAAAATCATTGCAGGAAATCATGTATGCCCAAGCTGTTTCAGTTTCCAGGTCAATTGTACAAGCAAATTCTGATGCGATGATAAATCAAGATTTTGGTTTTATCGTAGAGCATAATTTACATGTATTGAAAAACAATAACGGTATACTATATATACTGATTTCTCCCATACGTGGCCAGAAAATTTTCATTAAACCGGCAAGCTGGGAAGTCTACGAAACCCTAAATCCTTTGCTGGATAGATTACAAAATGACCATGATCAATTATTGTTTTTAAATAACCAATTGATGACAGGGAAGGTTTACCATTTTGTATATCCAATCAATTTCTCCGGTATTGAATGGGGATGGATTCACATTGGTTTTTCTACGGAAAAATACGATTATTATGTTAAGGAAATTAATAGCCAGATTGCCTACATCATTGTTGTCTCTTTGATATTGATACTTTTTTTAGGGTTTTTTTTCGCAAGATGGATAACCCGGCCACTATTAAATTTGGGAGATTTGGCAAAACAGGTCGCAGCGGGAAATCTGGATGTAACCGTAATCTCATCCCGTGATGATGAAATTGGAGATTTGTTTTTAAATTTCAAGCAAATGGTTTCCGCATTAAAACATTCAAAACAGCAGCAGGAAAATTATAATCAACATCTAGAAATTGAAGTCCGTAGGCGCACAAAAGAGCTGAATGAGCTAAACAAAAATCTCGATCATCGCGTTAAAACTGAAATTCTTCGCCGTCGGGAGCAGGAGCAGATGTTGGTTCATCAGTCACGTTTGGCGGCAATTGGAGAAATGGTTGGAGCAATTGCTCATCAGTGGCGACAACCGCTTAATGCATTAGGCCTGGTACTGCAAAATTTGCAACTGACCCATCAACAAGGGAAATTAAATGATGAGGCCATACAGCGTTGTATGGAAAAATCAGAACGATTAATTAATAAAATGTCCTCCACCATTGATGATTTCAAAGATTTTTTTAAACCTAAAAGGAATTTGGAATTTTTTAAGCCTTATTCATCAGTTGAATCTGTTCTTGAGCTTTTGTCCGCTACCTTCAAGAGCAAAGCAATAAATGTTGAAATAATGGGGGATAAGCAGCTAGAAGTATACGGTTATAAAGGCGAATTTTCGCAAGTTATTATGAACTTATTCGGTAATGCAAGCGATGCCTTAATGGAAAACCACTCAGAACATCCTTTAATTACAATCAGGATTAAAAAAAACCGGGGCAAAGTTGTTATCGATATTTCTGATAATGCTGGTGGCATCAAACAACAAAATCTACATAAAGTTTTTGATCCTTATTTTACGACTAAAAGTTCAAGTGAAGGGATAGGGATTGGATTGTATATGTCGAAAATGATTATTGAAAAAAACATGCAAGGCAAATTATATGTGAATAATCGTGATGGCGGTGCGACTTTTACAATTGAATTAGCGCTAGCATCAGATTTCCAGAAAAATAGCAATATTGTAGACCGAAAGAAACTGAATCAACAATAGTATAAAAATTATTGGTTTTTATGTGGGAGCGGTTTCAGCCGCGAAAAGACAGCGTCAATATACAAATCGTGGCTAAAAGCCACTCCAATATTTTATTTTTACATATCCCTTTCTGGCGGTTCTCAGATCACACGCTGTCTGACATATTGCTCGACAGGCCAATAGATCCATTTTATTACTTTTTTTGTTGTAAAGTGACTGAAGTTTCTACGTAATAAGGAGTGTTTATAAGTTAGGTAGGAAAGATTTTTCCATAATTTTGCTTGCCCAAAAATACTTTATCTTTTACTTCCAACAACCTAAAAATCAACTAATATAGTATGTGTCCAATATTTTTAATTGTAAAAAGCAT
>JALXCS010000351.1 GCA_026990815.1 Methylomonas sp.
TTGAATGGAATCATCCAGAGTATGGATATCGATGCCAATTGTTCCATTGTTGGGTGAAAACTTGAGTGCATTGGAAAAAATATTACTGATGATAATTTTGAGTTTATCGTAATCGGCCATGATTTTAACAGTATCAATTTTTTTAGACAGAGTAATATTTTTACTTCTAAGCGGTAACTGATATTCATTAATAATCCGGTCAATCAATGGGATGAATTTTACCCCAGTAAAATTCAGATCGACCGGAGTAGATATGATGCGCTGATATTCAAGTAAATTCTTAACAAGGTCATTGATAATGATATTACTCATTTTCATCAATTCAATAATCTCTTGCTGCTCGGAATTCAGTTTACCAACAATATTTTCGGCTAACAAATCAGTTCCTTCTTTTATTGAGGCCAGCGGCGTTTTTAATTCGTGGGAAATATTTCGAATGAATTGCAGTTTTTCATGGTCCAGCTGATTTAATCGTTGTCTTAACCATTCAAGATTTCGCCCGAGTTCTGCTAAATCTTTTGGTCCTTTTACAGTAATGGCTTGATCAAAACCCGCGTCACCCAGATTGCGTATTGCCCGACCGATATTTTTTATTGGCCGGGTCAGTAAATGAACAAATGCCAATCCTAACAACAAAGCCAGGGGAATACTGGCAATAGCCGAATACATTAATCTTTCCCTGACCTGACTGGCGATAATGGATAATTGAGTAGCTTCCCCGGCAACACGTTTTTCGCCTTCCGCCAACAAATCTCTAGCCAGCGTTGTTAATGAATCAAAGTCATCCAAATCGGTTTCAGTCAAACTGTTTTTATTATCCTCTGCTTTTATTAAGATTTCCTGATATAACTGATTTTCGGTGGCTTCAAAAGACTCCAGTTTACGGGCTAATTGTTTGTCCTGAGTGGTTTTTTTTAATGATTGTAAAATATCTAAAAAATTTTTTCGGTGTTCCTGATAGGACTTGAATAAATCCGGTTCTTTCAACACCTGAAATTGCCGTATGCTGCGCTCCATAGAAACCAGACGTTCCAGAATGATACGACTGCTTTCAGTGGTATTGACTGTTTGAAACAGGGTTTGTTTGCTTTTCTCGGTGTAGTTTGATACTTCAATCACTGCATAAATAATGGCAAAAACCAGGGGCAGGGTGACCACTACAAAACTTGCTAAAGCCCATTGATAAAGGGAGCCAAAGTAAAATTTTTGTTGCTTGGGAGGGGCGGTTTTTTTCAAGATGTCAAATAACCGGTAATGAATTATTTACGTATGCTGGGACCATTGATCGGGATACCATTTCCCATATAGCTTAAAAAATATTCCAGATTTCGCAATTCATCACTTTGGGGTTCAGGTATTTTTGCTCTGATTTGTCGGTGGCAGCCAATGAATCTTCGGTGCAAGGTACCGATTTCCCCCCATTTTAAACGATAGGTCGGCCAATTGCTGGTATGGCCGAGAGAAGGGCTGAGCCTTTCGGAGCGAATAAATTTTCCGGCATTTTGAACATGACAAATTGCACAGGAAAAATTGAGTTGTCCGCGGCGTTGATAATAATATTGTTTGCCTTGCTGATAAGCCTTCAGGGCACGTGGATCAGTATCGGGGATTTTGATGTTAATCAGTTTATCCCGGGAAGTGTAAGCAAGATAGGCTAAAATTTCAGCGATTTTGCCTTTTTGATAAGGCAAAGGTTTTTCGCCATTTTTTTCTAGGCATTGATTAAGTGCCAAAGCTAGGGTAATAACTTTGCCTTGAGATTCATCCCATTTGGGATAAAGGTGGCTGATGGCGATTCCTTTATTTGGAAGACAATCAGAATAATGCTTCCCATTTGCAAATGGTTCATTAAACCATTTTTCTCCAGCCTCAATAGCCAATTCATAGGGAGGAAATTCTTCAATAATTTGCCAGGATTCTCTGGCATCCGCATCAATCGCATAAATGCCATCGGCGTAATCTTGAAGCTTAAGTTTGGGGAATAATTTCTGGTAATGTTGTCTAAAAAGTAATTGATCCTGCTCCGGATTTGCAAATGCTGCTGTTACAAAAAAAATAACAAACCATTTTAATAAACGCATCGCTATTTGATGATTTTTTCTGCCGAATCAGAAAACCCAAGATTGTCTCGCCAACTAATGCTTACTTTGTCACCGGGTTTACCACCTTTGAATTTAAAAGCAAAATAAGGATGTCTTGAAATACCGCTTCCCATGATTGATGTTGCGATGATGTTGTCGTTGTGCTTAACAATCAGTTCCTGAATAAAATGGGCGGGGATTTTATTGCCTTGTTCATCTTTTCTGTATCCCGTTTCCATGGGATGAGAAATTAATGCTCTTATTCTGGTTATTCCATCCTGTTGCTTTAAACGAATTTTGATCCCTGGCATGTTTTAACCTCCACATCCACCGATAGTCACTTTGACTTTTCTTTTTTTAAAAAAATATTTGTCTTCCGCTTTTACCACAACAACCACATGACTAGTTTCCGCCATTTTTATTCGTGCAGAGACATATGGTTCCGCTGTCTTGGCAAAAGTAAACTGGGTAATTAACGGAACCGGGTTTTTATCAGCCAAAATGGTGATGGATTCGGTATTGTTAATTTTGCTGGTAATGACAATAGGGACAACCGCACCGTTTTCAGCAACTTTAGGCAACTTAAGCTCAATATTTTCTGTTTTTGACAGTTTTTGATTGCCGAATAATTCCTTAAGTGCATTTTTATAGGAATTTTGTCTGAAATAGGCGGAAGGCCATCCGGCTTTAGCGCTTATCGAATAAAAAAGGCCACTTGTTATACTGGAAAAGTAGATAGCAGCGCCAATCGTTTTTTTAAAAAAATTTCTACGGGATTTAAACATAGTGAATTTCCGGTTAGGGGAGTTGCCAAATATAATCGACAACTTTATCAATTTCCTGTTCTGTTAATATTTTATTTCTACCAAAGGGTGGCATACTGGTATTTGGATTGAATTGGGTAGCATTCCAAATCTGCTGACGTAATTGTTGTTTGCTTTTAAACTTTTTTTGTATTGCCTTAAGTGGTGGACCGAAATTCCCGGGGGATTCACCATCCTCAATAACATGGCAAGCCAAACAATTGCCTTTGCTACGGGTAAAAGCCAGTTGTTTACCTGGCATTGGTATTTTATGCTCCGATGGTGGGGTCTTTGTTACGCAAGAAGCAAGTCCAAAAAAAGACAACAATAGAAACAATCTCATTGGAACAAACATGAATATTTTTTTGCTGACTTTTCAGGCTCATCAGCAAAAACACCATCAACCACAGCCAAAAAATCCGCACCGGCTGCAAGCAGTTGACTGCCATTTTCCGGCAAAATTCCACCTATCGCAACAATTGGAATCTTAAGTTGTTGCTTTGCCAGTGTAAGTATTTCAA
>JALXCS010000352.1 GCA_026990815.1 Methylomonas sp.
AAATGAACGCACTTGCACATATAAGCAAAAATCAAACTGGAATAGCAATTAAAAATGCAGAAATCAAAACCTTATCCAAAAGTATCGAAGATATCATGACCTCCCTTTCAGAAGACCAAGGCAGCAAAAAAATCAAGTTAGACCTGAATCCGTGATTTCAATGCGGATAACAGGTTAGATTTAGAGAAATAATTCCTATGCCCGCTTCCACGGCACTTTGTCCTCTGAAAAACTCCATTTTTCTTTTCATAGCGGTAAAAGTGTTATTAAATTTAGACCCCATCCTGAGGGAAGTTAAAACAACTTGAAATCAAGCTTTTTGTGAGTTTTTCCTTCATGCTCTGATCAGAATACGCAAAATGCTAAGAGTATCTATTTTTTTAATAAAATTAACGTAAACATCCATCCTACCCTAGAAAAAATTAGAGAAAAAATGGTGGCTGTTTTAATTCAGGCGTAGGGATTGATGGATCTTGCGTTGAAATAACCAACTTCCCTGACTGAAAAAAGAACTCCAAACCATCATTAGTCCCCGAAACATCAACCATAACACGACAGCTCTCGGCTCCTGCAAGAAGATCTTTTACAATGACAGTTCGAGCCAGTCTTCCCGACCCACGATGAATTTTCAGTCGATGCCAATATTTGCTTTCTGGATAGGTTAGTTTGTTTATATATTGCAACCCTGAACCATAAACCTCATGAACATTTACTCCCTCACTACCATTATAAAATACACCGCTGAAAAGACTGTAGTATCTATCTGGAGTTTTATTCTTACCAGCAAGTACACTAACGACACTTGTTTGACTGATCATATTGTTGGCCTTGGAATTAAGTATTGCATGGGCTACCAGCCCAGCAACTTTTACTCCGGAAAAAAAACCGCCGCCTTTATCATTGACATCAATCTGTTTCTCAGACAGAGGATTAGCCACTAATTTGTATGAACCGCCCAACGATAATACTGATAATTCAAACATACTAAAGTTGATATCTGCCAACACAGTTAACGGATACTCTCCAACGCTTGCTGCACATGAACTTGCATCAATTTTTGCTTCCGCAACATGCAGTATAGCTTCCACAAGACTAATGGCAATTTTTTCAGTCTCGGATAAATCGGTACTTTCAACCGCCTCGACATCTGGTCCGTTATTATACGATGACAGTGATGAAGGTGGATCATTAGCGAATACATTTGCACCAAACCCTGACAGAATGGCTACATACAAAAAAATCAGATTTTTTCTCATAACAGCACCCTGGATCATATATATTATTAATTATAATTATTCTATCGGCTTAAAAAAAACCCGCGAAAATCTTGCATTATCAACAAAACTTCCGCGGGCTATCACTTTACACTCAAGTTAATACTAAACTCAAATAACTTAAGTGGTAAACCAGGGCTATGGTAAAAATGGTGCTTGAGAAAATTCAGCCACCGGAGCTGCAGGGGCATCTGTAGATACTGTCAAAGTACCAGCTTGTTGAATAAACTCAAAACCATCGTTTAAACCTGAAACATCAACCGTGATACGGCATCTGCTTTGTCCAACCAAACGATCCTTAACAAATACGGTCCTTCCCTGAGAGCCATCACTACGATGTGCTTTTGAACGTTGCCAGTATTTGTTTACAGGATATGAAAATTTATGCAAAGTCTGCAAACCCCAATCAAAAATTTCATAAGCGTTAGCACCTTGCGTACCTTGATAAAAATCCTTGATTACTCTACCTTGATATCTATCAGGAGTTCCATTATTCCCTACTACAGATAATGAACCTCGTTGGAACAATATATTATTTGCATCATTATAGATTGCACGGCCTCTAAATCCACCAACTGTCGAACCATCAAAAATTCCAGCACCAGTATCAGCAATATCAATCTTTTGACCGCCCGGTTGTGGAACAATAGGAAGTGGAGTTGCTACAAGTGAATAAGCTCCGCCAAAGGATACAATCGTTGCTGTGTAGTTGCCTGCAAAAACATTATTGGTATCTGCAACTACACTTAGTGGATAAGAACCTGCTGTACTGGCACAAGATGTTGCATGAATTTTAGCTTCGGCAACTTGCATGGTCGATTCCAGTAAACCAAATGCAATCCTTTCAGATTCAGCCATATTGGTACTTGCTACAGCTGGCGAAGTAGGCCCCCCCGCATAAACACCAGGTGATTGTGGAGGGTCCACACTTAAAGCGACAGTAGAAAACCCCGCAAGTAATGCTGCCGAGGCATATAGCGTACATTTTTTCATAACATTCTCCTAAGTATTTACAATTATATATTTATTTCTAAATATAGCGCTTCAACAATATCTGAGACATCTAGACATTGTATTGAGTAATATACCCAATCCATTATTCACGAGTTGCTGTCTGATTTTTTGCCAACTATCATCGTGACTTGTTGCTTAGTTAGTTTACTTACTTAATTAATGACTTTATTCAGAAGTTATTTTACGTTTCATGAATAACCCAATTAATGCTGACCCCATTAATAGAAAGGCAGGAGGCAAAGGCACATTAGACACGGCTTCCACTTTCATCTGCAACGGAGTTAATCCACTAAGGCCTGTTCCAGATGTAGCGGCGAAAATACCATCATCAAATATCCATGGACTATCTGCTGGCGATCCAGCCCTATGCCATAAGACGTCTGTTCCGTTACCAGTGCTAGAAAATTTAGCCCAATAGTCAGTATTGGCAGCAAGCGTGACATTTCCCGGCGAACTAAATACATTATTCTGTGAGAAATTCGATAAACGCTGAGGAGCAATCATTTCCGCAACAAGGGAACCTAGCGCCCCCCCATCATCCTCCATAATTTCTAACTTATAATTACCCGCGGTCAAAGGACCCAAACCAGTTGAATTAGGGTCTTCTCCAAATAAAAATAAGGACACATCACCTAAACTGCAACCATTTGGACATTGGTTTCCAGTAGAAAACCCGGCTGCAGCCCAGCTCTGGAATGTATTAGCTAAGGTTACACCCCCGTTATTCTGTACTTCATCAATTGTATTGATAAGAGTTACATCAACTGACGCTTGCCCACCCCCCGAAACACAAAATGTCAGAACAAAAACACCACAAATCTTTTTAAAATTTTTTTTCATTTACATTTACTCCTCTTTTTTAATATTATCTACAAGTTATTTTGCTTAAGCCTTCTTTGCTAATTGCTGACATTAAATGAACTACTTAAGCTTTGGCGTTTATTCTTAATTTACATTCAATGAAGCATATTTCATGCCAACCCATAAAGCACTGATAAATATAATAAATTATCATTACAAAATCGCCCCCTTCTCTATTTTGTAAAAAAAATAAGACACTTTTTATAAAAAAATAAAGAATAACTAAAAAAACAAAAAGTTAATAAAA
>JALXCS010000353.1:0-5648 GCA_026990815.1 Methylomonas sp.
CAGCACGCCTGCTCATCTGGAAAGCGCTCGTAGAAATCAATCAAGACCATATTTTGATAGGGCTTTTTAATGCGGTTTCTCATAGTCTCCGTACTATATCATACGGGAGCTAAAGGCATAATCATGAAATAGCCTGCTATTTCAAATAGCTTAATATGTACACTATTAGCCAACTAAATTAGAATAATTTCAATTACAAATTCGGCAAACACTGCGGAGTTAACATCTATCATTCGTTCCATATTACATACCCTGTTAATCTGTAAGTCCGTAAGGAGGAATAGTGATAACGTATTCCGCCATTCACCACCATCTATTCAAAACAAATGCCGAAAATCACTTCGTTTTTCCAGCTTACGAATTTCCTGATCACAAGAATTAATGCATTAGACATTAGCCACAGAAAAAATAATCCCGATTACCCAAGCTTCTCCCAATTCACTGAAGCGACAAATACTGTAAGAAACCAAATCAGCAATAGTTATAAATAGTGTTGCTTTTCATGTGGGAGTGGCTCTCAGCCACGATTTGTACATTGACGCTGTCCTCCTTTCGCGGCTGAAGCCGCTCCCACAACCAATTTCCCCACTTCTCTTTCTGGTGCTACCTGTTTACACGCTGCTCCCCATTTCAACAGATTCATTCAATTACTTTATTTGAAGTCATGTTTGACTGCAAAGTCAAACCATGCTAAGCCATTGGCAACCGGCCTGATTTTGCCATTCTTCACTGAAAAACAAAAATCATTCGGCGATGATCTTGTCTTTCAGTCTAGAAATACCCCCAGTAACAGTGGCGGATGAGTGCTCGAATTCAATTGCTGTCTTTATGAGGCTCCAAGTGATAACTGGCTTGCAATGACACCATCTTTTGCTGTTTCTTCAACAATGGAATCCAGTACAAAAACTCGTGCTATATCAATTCCTCCCTGCTGAACAACATGGCGTACAATGTTCCGGGATCGGGTGATGGCCAGTTCTTTCAATTTATACCGATTCGGTGCAATAATTGAAGCCATCTTCTTTTTTGCTACTTCGTAGAAATCTTCATCTTCCCGGCCAATAAGCTTAGGGATGCCAAACAAATTTCGTTTTCCCAGTTCAGGAAATTTTTTAATAAACAAATCCGCCAAAAGATCCTTGTATTCATCTTCAGAAAGCTTGATATCATCCAGATTAAGCTTTTTTCCATCTTTTAGTAATTCCTGTTGTTTGATTTTTTTCAACTGATCCAACAACGCATCTTCCTGCATGGCAGGCCAGTCCTGCTGCACATAAGATATACCTTTCACTTCAAGTTTTAGATTTGGCCTTTCTGATAAAGCTTTTGCCAGCTTATCCAATTTCTGCTTTTGCTGTTCATTCAATTCGGCTGAACCAGGAGCAAATTCAACGGTACTAAAATCCATGTCGCTTCCTGCCAGCGAAGCCAAAGCTTGAAAAGGTGATGATACGATTTTGGTTAACAAATTCAGTAATGCATCACCGAGCAAGCCCCAGATACTGAATTCGGGATCATCAAGACTGCCAGTAAGCGGAAGATCAATATTTATAACCCCGCTGGCATCCTTTAACAAGGCAATCGCCAAACCTAACGGTAAAGAAACTGCATTGGGGCTTTCAACTGGTTCTCCCAGAGTCAGTTGATCAATAACAAGCTTGTTCTCTGCGGTAAGTTTTCTGTTAACAACTTTATATTCCAAATCCAGAGATAACTTGCCTTTTTCAATTTTATAGCCTGCAAACTCGGCTGAATAAGGTGAAACATATGGTAAAGGCATTCCATCAAAATGCATGGCGATATCCAGATTACGGAAATCCGGGGTAAATTTCCCCTTGATTTCCACTGGCGCCAAATCATAGACTTTACCCTTCAGGTCAACATAAGTCATTGAGTTTTTTGTTGAAGCCACCCCTCTGACTCCACCATTCAGGTTATTTAATTTGGCGATAAACGGAAGAATAATGGAATAATCCGAAAAATCCGAGGAACCCTTTCTGATCCTGAATCTGTTGATTTTGTAATATGGTGCCGCGGTTTTGCCAGATTTTTTCTCGGTGGATTCGGTTTTTTTTGCTTTGACGGTTTTGTTGCTGGATATAAAAATATCATCGAGATTAGTAGAATGATCTTTTTTAATCGTCACTCTGGCGTAAGGTCTGTAAAGCAACACGTCAGCAACAGTAAAACGCATCGGATTCAGATTGAAATCAATTTTTGAAAGTTTTAAAGACCTCCATTTCACAAAATCCTTACGCAATTTTTTATCTCGCAAATGTAATCCCCTAATGTTGGAATTACCGGTATATTTTAGTTGTAAGTCACCCTGCTTCGGCAAAGACAAAATCAGTTGACCGTCAGTATTGAATTTACCGCCAATAAAATTTAACTTCGCAAATGGTTCAACATAAGGTTGAAAAGGTCTTAAAGCAATATCATTGACATTCAGATTGAGTACTGTAGAAAAGGGTTCCAGCGTCGTGCTGCCATCAACTTTCAACTGTCCGCTTTTATTTACAGCCACACTAAGCTGAAAAGGTAATTTGGCGCCCGGTTCAATAGTGAAATCAGTCATCGTAAAGTCAATCGGACTCAACCCCACATGGACGGGCTTTTTTGTGGTCCGGTCTTCAAATTGAAAATCATAATTTTTCAGATTAATGGTGTTAACCTGCACCTGCCATTTTTTTTCTGTTGTATCGACTTCCGGAGTTTGAGCGGTTGCAGTCTGACTGGTTTCTGTATCAGCCATTTTGAACAGCGATTGATAATTAATACTGCCGTCAGGATTCAACCAGGCCAGTAATTTTGCATCCTGGCTGGATACCAAATCAATTTGCAGCTTTTGTCCGGCCAGATCAAAATCTATCCCCTTGATTGAAAACTCAGGTACATCTATCAGGATCTTATCTTTACCTATTTCTGAAATTTTGAGCTGGGTAAGATCAAAACTGCCATCATTAATTTTCAAAACCAGATTTTCATCAATTAAACTGAATTGATAATCTGCCTCGATATTTTTCTCGCCATTTTTAATTTCAAAACTTACTTTATCCTGCATTAACAGCTCCCATAAACTGTGGGAAGTAATATTGGACAAACGAAGATGGCCATCAGAAGCAAGAGGAGTTATGCTAAGTTGACCCTGCCATTCCAAATGCCCACCAGAACCCAAATCCATTGTCAGCTCTGACTGTGATTTTTCATTTGCTATCGTTGAAAAATTTTCTAAAACCAGATTAATCGGTTTAATCGGTTCAGAAACGGGTTCATCGAAATGATTATCACGCCAAAGAAAACGACCATCAGACCATTTGATTGTATTAATTTTCAGAGGAAAGATCTCCCCCACAGACTCTTTTTCAGGTTCCTCCTGCTCATCTTCCTGCGGTAATAAATCACTAAAATTAAAGGAATTATCCTTAAATTTTTCAACTTTTACATAAGATTCAGCTAACCGTACTTCATCAAAAACCAGCGCCAGTTGGAATAATGAAGAAAACGCTTCAGTATTGACATAGAATTCCTTGAAAGTAACAAAATCCTGTTGCGGGTCTTTTTCCTTTATTGCGAAATCATGAAGACTAAATTCCAGGGAAAAGGGATTGAATTTGACCTGTCGAATTGTCGAGGTACGACCGGTCTGTTCCTGAATTATTTCTGGTAATTTTGCTTTAATAACCGCTGGAACAATAAAAAAACCAAGAATTGCATAAAACGTCAACAACCCGCCAATAATCAAAGCCGGTTTTTTCAGATTTTGAATTGTCATGAATTTACCTTTTTTATTGTAGTTTTATTGTCAAGTCTTCTCAACCTAATTGACACCCAGTCACATCATGCGCATTCAGAAAGCTACGGGCACTCATTCGTTTGCCGCCTGGCAGTTGAATTTCCAATAAACGCAAAACTCCTTTGCCAGTCGCCACGTCGAATACTTTTTCCTTATTGGTCAACACCTCACCAGGAGTCAGTTGCACACCAGCATCCCGGGACTGCGCCTGCCAAACCCTTAATACCTGACCGTTTAAAATAGTTTGTGCAACCGGCCAGGCATTTAAACCGCGTACTTTTCGAGCCAGTTCTTGTGCTGGTCGCGTCCAATCAATTTGCGCCTCACTTTTATGCAATTTTTCTGCATAAGTCACCAAAGATTCATCCTGCGGTTCGGCAATTACAGTCCCGGCCTCAATCAAAGGTAAAGTTTTGGCCAAACCTATCGCGCCCAGTTGTGCCATTTTGTCATGCAACTGACTAGCAGTTTCCTGGTTACCAATTTCACATTTTTCCTTATGCAGCATGTCCCCGGCATCCAGTTTTCTCGCCATTTTCATAATGGTAATCCCGGTTTCCTTGTCGCCAGCGATTATCGCTCTTTGAATAGGAGCCGCACCACGCCAGCGGGGCAATAATGAACCATGAATATTGATACTGCCAAGCATGGGAATATCCAATACTTCCTGGCTTAAAATCATGCCATAAGCGGCCACCACCAACAAATCAGCATCAAATGATCGTATTTGTTGGATTTGTTGAGAATCTTTTAAGGTTTCTGGTTGAAAAACCGGTAATCCGGCATCTACTGCCAATTGCTTGACCGGCCCCGGTTTTAATTTCTTTCCTCTCCCGGATGGTCTGTCCGGCTGTGTATAAACAGCACAAATTTCATGCTCAGAACTAATCAGCATCTGCAGGGCAGGAACCGCAAAATCTGGAGTGCCCGCAAAAATAATCCTCATGTTTTTTTTGCAACCTGTTTTTGACGGCTCGGGTTTTCACGCTCAAGTCTATGCTTTTTCTCCAGTTTCTTTTTTATCCGATGCCTTTTTAAAGAAGACAAATAGTCTACAAATAATTTTCCTTCCAGGTGATCCATCTCATGCTGAATACATACGGCCAGCAAATCATCACTCTCCAGTTCAAAAACTTCACCTTCACGATTTAAAGCTCGAACTTTAATTTTTTCGGCGCGTTTTACTTTCTCAAAAAAACCTGGGACCGAAAGACAACCCTCTTCTGATTCTTCAATACCATCTTTGGCAATAATTTCCGGGTTGATAAAACATAATGGTGCGTCCTTTTCTTCACTGGTATCAATAACAATGACCCGTTGATGTACATTGACCTGGGTCGCAGCCAACCCAACACCTCTGGCTTCATACATGGTCTCCATCATGTCATCAACCAATTTCCTGATTTCTTCATTAACCTCCTCCACAGGCGCGGCTTTTTTCCGCAACCTATCATCAGGAAATTCAAGAATATTTAACAAACTCACTTAACCACTCCATATATACATTCTAATGACTGGAATTCTATCTGATTTCATCTAGACTTTGAATTCAGACTGATAAAAAACCAGGATCATAAATTATGACTTTTCGACTATTTTTCGGATTATTAATTCTATTTTTCGGTAACTTTCTTACCGCGGCAGAAATTAAATTAAACCCTGCCCATCCGATTGAGTATACCGTAAAACGGGGTGACACCTTGTGGAATATTGCCGGTAAATTCCTTAAAAACCCCTGGCAATGGAATGAAATCTGGCAATCCAATTCCCAGATCAAAAATCCCGACCTGATCTTTCCTGGAGACATTATTGTCCTGACTTTTGTTAATGGCGAACCTCAACTGAGCTTTAGAGG
>JALXCS010000353.1:5658-11131 GCA_026990815.1 Methylomonas sp.
CTTTAGAGGCAACCTGCAAAACGGTAAAGCAGGACTAACCCCTAAAATCAGGGAAGTCAGTATTCAGGAAGCCATTAAAATCATTCCTATTGAAGCAATAGCGCCTTTTTTGTCATCACCAAAGATTGTCGACAAGAAACAACTTGATTCAGCTCCTTATATTGTGGATTTCACTAAAGAGCATCTTTTGGCAGGCGCTGGTGATCGTATTTATGTTCGTAGTATTGAACATCCAACAACCTTGAACTTTACGGTATACCGGAAAGGCAAAAAATTCGAATTGCCAAGTTCCAAAAAAATCATCGGTTTTGAAGCCATTCATATAGCTGAAGCGGTATTGCAAAATACCGGTGACCCTGCCACCTTGAAAGTAACCCAATCAAAAAATGTGATACGAAAAGGCGACAAGATAATGGCCACAGAAAATGGCCGGCTTGCATTGAATTTTTTCCCACAAGCACCCGCCAAACAAATCAAGGGGCAGATTATAAGCGTCCTGGATGGCGTGGCTCAGATTGGTCAGCATAATATTGTTGTGATTAACAAGGGAGCAGCTGATGGACTGAAATCGGGGCATGTACTGCAAATTTTACAACGCGGTGAAACAATTATTGACCCGTTCGCAAAATTGAAAAATGATGAAGTGACTTTGCCCGATGAAGAAGCTGGTATACTGATGGTATTTAGAATTTTCGATCACATCAGTTACGCATTGGTTATGTCTGCAAAAAATGCCATTCATGTTTCAGATTATGTGGTTACTCCCTGAATATTTAAAACTCCAGACGCATGGGAGCTAGCCGGCCACCTCATCAAACGTCAAATACAACCACTCCTGATTCCTATAAATATTGGCTGGCATTACTTCGTATTCCGGGAGTGGGTTGTAAAACTTATCTTAATATCCTTGAATACTGCACACCCGAGCAGATTTTCTCCGAAAAACACTCCGCCTTATCTGCTCTGGGTCTCCGCGACAACAGTATTGAAGCCATTCTAAATCCAGACTGGAATATTATTGATCAGGATTTACACTGGCTCGAAAAATCTGGCAACCATGCCCTGCTATTTTCCGATCCCGGTTACCCAAAACAGTTAAAGGAAATTCCCGACCCGCCGCCAATTATTTTTGTCAGGGGGGCTATTGAAATATTATCTCATCCCCAAATTGCAATAGTCGGCAGCCGTAACCCTTCGACAATGGGTATCCAAACTGCGATGGATTTTGCCAAATCCCTGGCAGACAACGGTTTTACTATTACCAGCGGTTTGGCTCTGGGCATTGATGCTGCCAGTCATCAAGGCGCTTTGAAAGCCGATGGTCACACCATTGCCGTTGCAGGAACCGGTCTTGATCGCGTTTATCCAGCACGGCACAAAAATCTGGCCACACAAATTCTAAAAAAAGGCGTCATCGTTTCCGAACTGCCGCCCGGAACAGCGGCAAAAGCTAATAATTTTCCACGACGAAATAGAATAATCAGCGGCTTATGCATCGGCCTTCTGGTTGTTGAAGCGGCAAAACAAAGCGGTTCACTCATTTCTGCACGCCTGGCGCTTGAACAAAACCGGGAAGTATTTGCCATCCCCGGCTCAATCCATAATCCATTAGCCAGAGGATGCCATGCCCTGATTCGTGAAGGTGCCAAGCTGGTAGAAAAATCTCAAGATATTATGGAAGAATTAGATCAATATTTTCAATCACCTACCGAATATGAACCGCAATTTGAACAAACAACACTTGACCTGAACCAACAAAAGCTATTGAATCTAGTTCAGTTTAGCCCCACTTCAATTGATGAGCTGGTCTCTGCCAGCGGCGATTCAGTAGAAAATATAGCATCAGTTTTACTGGTTCTGGAACTACAAGGATATATCGCTTCTGTTGCCGGTCGGGGTTATACTAGAATTAAGTAATTGATAATAAACTGTTCATCTATGAAAGAAAATATTTTTGAAGTTTTGATGTATCTGTTTGAAAACTATCTGGATACTGATAATGACATCGTACCGGATAGCGATGCCATCAGAACAGAATTAATCGAAGCCGGTTTTGAACAAATGGAAGTAAACAAAGCATTTGATTGGCTGGAATCTCTGAGCCTGCAACGTCAAATAATACCGACTACGCCAACTACATTCCGGATTTTCAGCGCCGAGGAAATCATCCATCTGGATCTTGAATGCCGCAACTTTCTGATGTTTTTGGAACAAACCGGGATTTTGACTACTAATACCCGTGAAGTTGTGATTGACCGGATTATGGCTCTAGATAACGAGGAAATCTCGCTGGATAAATTAAAGTGGATTATCCTGATGGTACTACTCAGCAATGAAGAAAACGAAGCTGCCTTCTTCCGCATGGAAGATCTAGTTTACGATAATATTCCTATTTCTTTACACTAAATAATTTCCAGTTTTCCTCAATGAGTAACAATCTTGTTATTGTAGAATCGCCTGCAAAAGCTAAAACTATCGAAAAATACCTTGGTAAAAACTTTCATGTCTTGGCTTCATACGGCCATGTCCGGGATTTAATCCCCAAAGAAGGCGCTGTTGATCCGGACAATAACTACTCAATGAAATATCAAGTCATAGACCGTAACCAGCGCCATGTTCAGGCTATCGCCAAGGCATTGAAAAATGCTGACGAACTCTATCTTGCCACTGACCCGGATCGCGAGGGGGAAGCCATTTCCTGGCATTTGCTGGAATTACTCAAAGAGAAAAAAATTCTTAAGGACAAACCTGTTCACCGGGTAGTGTTTCATGAAATCACCAAAAAAGCCATCACAGAGGCCATTCAAAATCCTGAACAGCTGTCAATCAACCTGATTAATGCGCAACAAGCGCGTCGAGCTCTAGATTATCTGGTCGGCTTTAATTTGTCGCCGCTTTTATGGAAAAAAATTCGCCGTGGACTTTCTGCAGGAAGGGTACAAAGCCCGGCATTACGGCTGATTGTTGAACGCGAACTTGAAATCGAAGCATTCAAAACCAGGGAATACTGGACCATTACCGTAGACCTTGAAGCTGAAGGCCAAAAATTTAAAGCCCGGCTGACTCATCTTGAAGGAAAAAAACAAGAACAATTCAGCATTACTGATGAAGAAACGGCTTTAAAAGTCAAACAATCCCTGCTGGAAAACGCTGACGGTAAACTGGTCGTTGTCAAGCTGGAGAAAAAACAAAGAAAACGAAACCCGGCAGCGCCTTTTATCACCTCGACATTACAACAGGAAGCCTCACGAAAACTGGGCTTTACCACTAAAAAAACCATGATGGTTGCCCAACAGCTTTATGAAGGCATTGACATGGGTGGTGAAAGTGCTGGCTTGATTACCTATATGCGTACTGATTCGGTAAACCTTGCCACAGAAGCAATTTCTGAAATCAGAGAATTAATCGCGTCGAAATACGGCCCAGAAAACGTACCTAAACAGCCAAGACAATACAAAACCAAATCTAAAAATGCTCAGGAGGCCCACGAGGCAATCCGGCCCACATCGGTACAACGTCTCCCCAGTCAGGTTAAACAGTATTTAAGCAGCGATCAATTAAAACTGTATAACCTAATCTGGAAAAGAACCATGGCTTCGCAAATGATCCACGCCACCATTGATACCGTTTCAGTTGATTTAAGTTGTGGCGGCTCCGACAACTTATTCAGAGCAACCGGATCAACCATTGCCAAGCCTGGATTTATGGCTGTATATCTGGAAGGGAAAGATGACAGCAAGGAAAGCGATGATAAAGAAA
The DNA here is from genome assembly GCA_026990815.1 of Methylomonas sp. Lineage (GTDB taxonomy): Bacteria > Pseudomonadota > Gammaproteobacteria > Methylococcales > Methylomonadaceae > JALSJK01. Next base: position 9,418 of record JALXCS010000353.1, read on the forward strand.
GTTTTTTGCCGCCACTGCAGGAAGGTCGCCCAATACCCCTAAATGATATTATTGCTGGCCAGCACTTTACCGAACCACCCCCGCGATATGGCGAAGCAAGCTTGGTAAAAGCTTTGGAAGAATATGGGATTGGTCGTCCTTCAACCTACTCGTCCATTATTTCCACGCTACAGAACCGTGAATATGTCACCTTGGAAAGTAAACGGTTTTATCCTACTGATGTCGGGTGCATTGTTAATAAATTTCTAACTGAACACTTTACCAAATATGTCGATTATGACTTTACGGCCAATCTGGAAGACCAATTAGACGCAGTCTCTCGTGGTGAAAAAGACTGGGTACCACTAATGGATGAATTCTGGCAACCATTTACCAAATTGATTCATGAGAAAGAAGAAACCGTCCAGCGAAAAGATGTCACCCAGGAAGCCATCGACGAAAAATGCCCCGAATGCGGAAAACCTCTATCTATCCGGCTGGGACGAAATGGCCGCTTTATTGGCTGCACCAATTATCCTGAATGTTCCTACACCCGAAATTTGAACGATGATGGCACGCAAAGTTCGGCAGAGCCCGAAATTGTAGAAGGCAGAACCTGTCCGAAATGTGATTCTGCATTAGTCATTAAAACAGGTCGTTATGGAAAATTTATCGGCTGTAGTAACTATCCTCAATGCAAACACATTGAACCGATTGAAAAGCCTCTGGATACCGGGGTCGCATGCCCGAAATGCAACAAAGGCAGCATTTTGAAGCGTAAATCCAGATATGGAAAAATTTTCTATTCCTGCTCTGCATATCCAAAATGTGATTACGCGCTCTGGAACGCACCAATCAAACAGTCCTGCCCGGAATGTAACTGGCCAATCCTGACCGTAAAAACCACCAAACGTCGTGGCACTGAGAAAGTCTGCCCTCAAAAGGATTGTAAATATGCAACGCCTTATGAAGGCGACCCGGCAGATGCTGAGGGGCCAAAGGCTTGAAATTATAGCTGATGAACGAGTATCTATCGCCAACCAAATTACGTCAGGCTGCGAGAATACTCGGTCAAGGTGAAATCATTGCTTATCCGACTGAAGCAGTTTATGGACTAGGTTGTGATCCTTTAAATGAACAGGCGATTCAAAAAATTCTTGACCTCAAGCAGCGCCCCTTAGAAAAGGGAATGATCCTTATCGCGGCTAGTTATCAACAAATTGAAGAATATATTGACATTGATGACACAATAGTGGACCTGATTATTAAAAGCTGGCCCGGTCCCCACACATGGATTATTCCAGCTCAAGCATGGGTTCCTAAAAGCCTGACTGGAAATCGCGATACACTAGCTGTCAGAGTGACAAATCATCCTGTTGCAGCTCAAATATGCAGATTTTTTGGCGGCCCTATCATATCCACGAGCGCCAACCCTGCTGGAGCTCAACCTCCCAGGACATCGCTGCAGCTCAGAAAATACTTTATCAGAAAAAATTTTTTTATCGTACCTGGAGCAACGGGTGAATTGAATCAGCCTACCACCATCCAAAATGCAGTAACGGGTGAAAAAATAAGATAGTGATGCTTTGAGCTTTATCAAAAATGGTAGAGACCGGTTTCGCTAAGTCTCTACCCCTTGATTACGCCTTTAGCTCCCGTAAAGTAACGGGGTCTGCATGAATACACGCGTATAGCAATCTATCAAAAATTTGTTCAGGCCAATATCTTCGATTAA
>JALXCS010000354.1 GCA_026990815.1 Methylomonas sp.
AACGAACCAAGAAAAGAATTGAAATTTGTTGATCACGCTTTGGCTATTGTTCCTGATTTCCCAAGAGCACATCACACAAAAGCGCTGGCGTTACAAAAAATTGATGCCAAAAAAGCTTTAATCGCTGCAAAAAAAACTGTTGATTTAGTGCCGAATGAGAGTAATGCCATTATTTTACTGGCATCATTGGAAGCCAAACAAGGGCAATTAGATGTTGCAAAACAAAGACTATTGAATATAACCAAAAATAAAATTCCATGTGATCTAGCCAGGGTCCAAAAAGAATTGGGGATTGTATTAGATAAATTGGGTGAGTATGACGAAGCATTTGCTTGTTTCAAAAAAAGTGGCTCTTTGCTGCGAGAAAGACCGGAAGTTCAAGGAATAAATCGACAAGCCATTTATCAAGAGTTAATGAAAAACCGGCAAATATTTGATCGTCGCTTTTTTGAAAGTTGCGTAGCACAAAATACTGATAATACCCCTGCTCCTGTATTTTTGATAGGCTTTTACCGCTCTGGAACCACATTGATGGAACAGGTACTCAATGCCCATCCTGATATTGTAACCAGTGATGAGGCATATATCCTTCCTAAAGTTGTGAAAGAAATTGCAAAGATATCGAAACAAAAAGCTCTTTCATTGCAAGAAAAAATTAAACTGTTGTCAACAGAAGAACTTGTCTATCTACGTCAGTATTATTGGCAAACAGCTAAGAATATGGTTGGAAAAGATGCTGGTAATAAGTTGTTTGTTGATAAAACCACAATGAACACCATCAATTTAGGCCTGATAAATGCGCTTTTTCCTGATGCAACTATTTTGTTCGCTGTTCGGGACCCGAGAGATGTTTTGTTGAGTTGTTTTATGCAGTCATTTTCGTTATCCCCTTTAACCATTCATTTTCTGGATTGGCAGGAGGGTGCAAAATTTTATGCGGCAGTTATGGAATATTGGATGGATATCAGGGATGATTTATCAATGACCTGTATTGAGATTCGTTATGAGGAAGTCGTTAGAGATCTTGAAGCTCAATTTACGCCAGTGATCCAACAACTGGGTTTGGTTTGGTCGGATAATTGCCAGAAATTCCATATAAGCGCACAACAGAAAGCAATCAAAACCCCGAGTTTTGATCAGGTAACCAAACCTTTATATCAGTCATCATTACGCCGCTGGCAACATTATGAACAATATTTTGAAGAGATTAAGGAAGCTCTTCAAAAGCCAATTCAGTATTTTGGCTATGAATAAATATTTTCTTTTCGAGTGTTTTTTTCTCCTGTTTAAACCGCGCAAGCTTTGAGGTAATTAGCAAAATTGAGAATGTTCTAATTGATCAAAAGCTATTTGCTGGCCCATTTTTTGCTGGTTAATAACTGAATTTGTGATTCAACTGGCTTCCGAATGGAAAGCCAGTTGAATTTTGCATATTCAGAATCTTATTAACAACATGAGGATTATGTATGAAAAAAAATAAATTTATCACGGGATTGCTGGCGTGCTCAGCTGTTTTCTTTACTGCTTCAGCATCGGCTGTCACTGTTATGGAAATGGAGGGGATGGCTACTAATCAGGTGACACCTTATTCTGAAGGCGGTTATTCTATTTCAGCTCCAGGTGAGCATCTCCATTCAGTATTAGATGATGCCGAATTTGATGGTGCAGCGCAAATGGCCAATGATACTGAAGGCATGCTTTTACGCAAAGATGATGGCGGTAAATTTGATTTGGTCAATCTGACTTCATTGGCATTACGAGGGAGCGATATAAAGCCAAGCAATCCAGGGCCTTTTGCACTGCAAGTTGATGGCATTATCGATGGAAGCGTAGCGGTTTCAAAACAGTTGATGAGTGGAACCACTGGCGTTATTGATTTTTTGTCTGAGAATGCATCTTGGGGAGGGCTGGATGAAGTCCATTTCTGGTATGAGAGTGCGGGTGGATTTGGACACCCAAGCACCTTTGTAGGTGATGATTTTAAATTTGATGCTTTGACAGTACAGGCAGCATCAACATCAGCAGTTCCTGTTCCTGCGGCTGTCTGGCTATTTATTTCGGCAGTTGGTGGGTTGGGTTTTATGCGTAAGCGTAAACTGGCTTAACTATCGTCTGGATTTGTAGTTCTTTAATCCAGCAAGAGGAACTAACTTAGTTAGTTCCTCTCCTCTTCTTCACCGTATCATTTTTTCGTAATAATGAAGGTAATTTTCCCGAACACACGGAGCATGGCAAATGACGCAACTAAATTGTGTCATTTAACACAGTTTATTAATTTTTTTAGCATATTTGATTTTTATACCGGGTTTAACAAAAAATTTTGTAGTTTTTTGCTTGCTTTTTGTCTGGTTCTAACTAGCTCCCAGGTTAAAGCGATAAATGTTGGCGATTCTGCAGTTTCATGCCCAGCAATTTTGAAAGATGGGAGTTCTTTGAATTTGGAAGAATTTAAAGGAAAAGTTATTTTTTTGGATTTTTGGGCAACTTGGTGTCCTCCATGTAAAAAATCAATGCCTTTTCTGAATGCATTACACAAAGAATTGTTGAAGCATGGTTTTCAGGTATTAGCTATCAACGTGGATGAAGATTCCAGGATAGCAAAGAAATTTTTAAATCAATACCCCGTCAATTATCCGGTGGCTATGGATCCAACTGGTCAATGTCCAGAAAAATATAATGTTTTAGCAATGCCATCGGCTTATCTTATTGATCGTCAAGGAATTGTCCGTTATATCCACCTGGGATTTCGCGATGGTGATAAAAATGAAATTCGTCATCGAATTTTAGAATTATTAGCAGTAAAAAAATAAAAGTAATGTTATGAATTCTTCCAGTTGCTTTTCTAAATTATTAGTATTGTTTTATTTTCTTTTATGTTCGGCTTGCTCAGTTGCACCATGGGAAAGAGGTAATCTCGCAAAGCGAGAAATGCTAACAATTCCTTATCCCGTTCGATCTTCATTAAGAGCACATGTTTTCGACAGCAAAGAGGCATCTTCTGGTGGCTTGGGAGCTGCAGGAGGTGGGTGTGGCTGTAACTGACGGGAAAAAAAAGTGTAATACCACTTTAGCAGCTTTAGGCAGTGTCGCATTTGCCCTGCCAGGTATTAGCACAAAAGCTGCGGTACCAGTAAATGAAGCTGAAGGGAATGTACAATATGGTTTTTATAAAGAGGAAGGTGATCGTATTGAAGCAGAGGTTATTCATGGGGATTTTATTGTTCCGGTGAATGATTTTCTTGAAGTGACATTCTCTTATGATTGGGATACCTATGTTGGCGCAACGCCGGGACATTCGCTACCAAGTGTTATGAGTGATGTTGTTGCAGCGGCTTCGGGCTCAGACAAAGAACCCTTCAATATTACGTTTAGAAA
>JALXCS010000355.1 GCA_026990815.1 Methylomonas sp.
TATAACTATTGTTGATTCGGTTTCTTACAGTATTTGCCGCTACATTGGATATCCTTTTAGTAATTCATTAACCGTCTTTCGGTGATGGCGACCGGTTGATAGGCAAACAAGGCGTTTAGATGGTGTAAAAAAGCATGTCCACCTTCGTTTTCCCAGAGTTTAGTGATTGCTTCCTGGATGTGTTGGTAATGTTCCAGAATCGGTTCTTGTTTTGCTTTATTGAATGTCACCAGTAAATCAATCATATCCAGCCACATTTCACTTACCCCCATAATATAGTAGGGCCATGATTTTTGGATGATTTCATTCCAGTGTTTGTCGCTAGTATCTTCGATATTGGGTCGTTTTAGTTTTGTCAGGTCTTCGGTGGTATATTTTTCTACCACGCCATCATCAAGCAAATTGAATAATATGACATTTTGACCAATTTCTTGATAAATTCGCTTTGCGTCTTCTGGCTCAGCATAAAAAATAAAACTGAAAATATGTCCCCATTTTCTTCCTGCCCGACGATGAAATCTCCACAGCTTGATTTGTTCCTGATTCTGTAATAGAACCGGTCGGATAACTTTATCTGCAAGAAGTACATCAATATGCCAATTAGGGGATTTTTCTTCGGGCCAGTTAATGGAAAACCGGGCATACCACCAGTTGTTATTGACCGATAAGGTTTTGGGTTGTTCTGACAATATTTGCTGCTGTTGACCAGGTGTAGTGGAACAACTTGCCAGAATGGTACAAACAGCAATAACTGAAAAGCAATATTTAAAAAAATTCATTGACAAATTATTCTATAAAATTGATGGCTGGATAATTAAGAATAGTTGAAATTTAATGAGCCAGGATAATTACTGACCTTGTTTCAGGAAGAAGGCAGGGTTGTCAAATAGATTCACCTGGGTGGTCCAAGAAAAAAAGGGGATTAAGAATGATTCAGCAAGACCTTGGTTAATCTGAAAGTTTAGGTGGCTTGATAAGTTCGAGTGTCCGCGTTGGCAGTTGTGTTCCAGGATGGCCTGCATTTTCTGACTCAAGAGTATCTTGGTGTACAGTAGTCATCAAATCGATTAAACGTGTTTCATGTTGCAGTTTTTCTTCAACATCCTGGCATTCCCACATCTGTTTCAGTATTTGTTTGGCATGGTGGTGAATAGTAAGGGAAACAGCATCGGGAAGGTGGGAATAGTTTTTTTGAATCAATGTTTTTAGTTGGTCAATAGAGCCAAGGTATTGTTTATAGTCCCGGATCTGTTGTTCACATTCCGCTTTGAGCATCGTAAGGCTTGTTTCATGCTGTTGTTTTATTTTTTCAAGCTGAAAAGCAAATTCGGCTTTTTGTTTATCCAGCTCTGCTTGTAAAGCTTGTTTTGCCCGTTCTTTGTTAGTTTTAAGACTGAATATTTCTTGTTGTTTTTCTTGTTGCCAGCGGAGGTTCTCGGATTTTGCTGAATTGAACAGGTTCATAAAAAATGAAGCGATTTTGGAGCTTGCATGGGTCGAATTCATTATCGGTTTTGGATGCCTGCCAGGAAAAGATTGGAGGATTGGTTTAGTTCAATCAATCTAAAATTAATATCAAGCAGTTCAGTCATATCAAGTTGGGAAACACATTGCTTGATCGATTGTCGAATTTCTTTTTGTTCCTCGTCAGAAAGAATGTTTCGGCACCGACAAAGCTGTTTGGTGGTTGATTTTGCCAATAAACGAATCTGGGTTTTGGTATTTTTATCATGAAGAGCTAATTGTTTAATAATGGTTTTTTTCCAAATCAGTCTGGTTTTTTTGAAATAAGCTTTGTTTAGAGAATCTCGTTTGTTTTGAAAATCACGGGCTTGTTTTCGAATACTGGCGGGAAGTGAATAAAACCGATAGATCGTTGCCAATATATTTTTTGAACAATAGCTTACTAAGGTTGTTCCAGCCAGACCTAGTAGTATGTATGAAGCCAGCATGAAAAACAGGCCGAAGATCAATGGTAAAACAATCATTATCAGTTAGCCATAATTTCATTTGCGCAACACGAACTGTTTTTTTCCTGCTTTTGGGCGTTCTTACAGGCTTGGTCAGTTTCTTCAAGCAAGGTAGTAACCTGCTCCTGCATTGAATCATCAATGTTGCCCCCTATTAGAGCAGGGTATTCAGCGACACCAATGCTTATGATTGATTCATCAGTTGGGACATTGGTTTGTTCTACGGTGTTTTTACAGATTCGCTCAGCAATGGTTTTGGCAATGTTTGTTGTTGCACCAGGTAAAATGATAGTAAAAGTTGCTGCATCGTAACGGGAAATAAAGTCATGCGGTAATCTGATATTTTTCTTGATGACCTCAGCAATTGTCATCACCATGTTATTTACAACGTCATTATCTTCATGTTCCGAAAGTGATCGAAAAGCATCCATACTGATGAACATCATTGAGAATGGAATCTGGTCGGTCTTATAATCACCGATCTTGTTTTCCAAAACCTCCAGAAACCTGACCCGTGTTGGTAGTCGGGTTAATGGGTCAAGGATAATGGATTCTTGATCCAATGCCTCTTGAGCCTCCAACCAAAGTACGTTAATAATGCCAAAAGCGCAGGCGAGTAAAACACCTAATATCCAGGTAAAATACCACATGGTTAATCTCCTTATCAGTAAGCTGTATGAGTGTTTTCACGAATTTTCTTAACCGTGACCTTACCGCGTAGCACCCTGTAAACCCAGCTGGTATACATAATGACAATTGGTAAAAACACTACTGTCGACCAAAATAAAGCTTTCAAAGTCATGTAACTGGAGCTTGAATCCCAGATAGTCAGGCTGCTGTTGGGTGAGCTGCTGGAGGGTAAAATGAATGGATACATTGATATTCCGGCAGTCAGAATGACCCCGGTTACGGTCAGACTGCTAGTAATAAAACCAAGCCCAGGTTTGTTAAGACGAGAGAGCAGGATAGTAAAAATTGTCATGACAATTGCCATGGTAGGAACCATAAATAACCAGCCGAAATAGGAATAGTTATCCATCCAAGCCCCGGTTTCTGTTTGTACGATTTTTCCCAATGGATTGGGGGCTGCGTCCAGTTTTCCCATGGATACGATGCGATAGCCGTCAACACCATATGCAACCCAGAGTCCAGCCAGGATAAACAAAACAAGAAAAATCAGGCCCGACCAGAATATAGCCTTTTTACTGCGCTCGGCAATAACCCCTTCTGTTTTCAGTTGTAAATAGATCCCGCCTTGCATGATTAACATGGATAAACTTACTAGTCCAGCTAAAATCCCGAATGGGTTTAACAGACCCCAGAAACTACCGGTGTAGTAAGAACGTAAATCAGTATCAAAATGAAACGGCACCCCTTGCAACAAATTGCCAAAAGCGATGCCAAAGACCAGGGCTGGAACCATTCCGCCAATGAATAATCCCCAATCCCAGGCATTTCTCCAGCGAGGATCTGGTAATTTGCTGCGATAATCAAAACCTACTGGTCTGAAGAACAAGGCAAACAAAATCAGCAGCAAGGCAAAATAAAACCCAGAAAATGCGGTTGCGTATACTTGCGGCCAAGCAGCAAACAAGGCGCCGCCTGTGGTTACGAACCAGACCTGATTTCCTTCCCAGGTGGGGCCAACGACATTCAGTAATACTCGCCGTTCCTCGTCAGTTTTGCCGATGAATGGTAATAAAGTGCCAATTCCCAAATCGAAGCCATCCATGATGGCAAAACCAATGAATAAAAGACCAATAAAAAACCACCAGATAACTTTTAAAGTTTCATAGTCCAGAGTCATGCTGAACCTCCAATTTTTTCAAAATAATAACGGCCGGTATGCAATGCACTCGGCCCCAGGCGGGCATATTTGAACATCAGGAACATTTCAACAATGAACAGCAAGGTATAAAAGCCGATAAAGCCGGCCAGGCTTAGAAAAAGATCGCCTGATGTTCGAGTCGAGACACTTAAATGGGTGGGTAAAATGCCAGAAATTGTCCAGGGCTGGCGACCATATTCTGCCACTATCCAGCCCATTTCGCAGGCAATCCAGGGTAATGGGATAGCATAGAGAGCGGCCCATAAAAGCCATCGATATTGCATGACTTTTTGAGTAGAACTGGCATAGAAAGCGATGCCAAAAATTAGTAGCATGGTAAATCCTGATGCGACCATTATGCGGAACACCCAGAATAGTGGCGCAACTTTAGGTACTGTATCTTTTTTTGCCATTTGGATTTGCTCTTCAGTAGCATCCACTACATTGTCGGTATATTTTTTTAACAATAATCCATAGCCAAGATCTTTTTTGTAGCGTTCGAACTGTGCTTTTGTGTTGTCATCTTTTTGCCCGGATTTTAATTGTTGTAATAGTCTGTAAGCTACCATGCCGTCACGAATTTTCTGTTCATTTGCTTCGAGAATGTCTTTGATCCCAATAATTGGGTGTTCGATAGACCTGGTGCCTATCAGTCCCAACAGCCAGGGAACTTTGATGGCATGCTCGGTAATCATTTTTTCCTGATCAGGTAAACCGAAAATAGTAAATGCAGCGGGTGGCTCAACTGTTTCCCATTCCGCTTCAACAGCGGCCAGTTTAACTTTTTGCACCTCGCCAGCAGTGTAGCCACTTTCATCACCTAAAACAATAACTGACATAACTCCCGCAAACCCAAATGCGGCGGCTATGGCAAAGGATCGGATGGCAAAGGCCTGGTCACGTCTGTTTAACAAATAATATGAGCTTATGCCAAGAACAAACATTGCGCCAGTACAGTATCCAGCAGCAACGGTATGAACGAATTTTACCTGTGCAACTGGGTTGAAAATAACTTCTGAAAAACTGGAAACTTCCATGCGCATGGTTTCGTAATTAAATTCAGCTCCGATTGGATTTTGCATCCAGCCATTGGCAATCAGAATCATCAAAGCTGACAAATTACTGGCCAATGCCAATAACCAGGTACAAGTCAGATGTTGTACCCGGGTTAATCTGTCCCAACCAAAAAAGAATAGTCCAATTAAGGTTGATTCCAGAAAAAAAGCTACCAGGCCTTCAAGAGCAAGTGGCACTCCAAAAATATCGCCAACATAATGTGAGTAATAGGCCCAGTTGGTGCCAAACTGGAACTCAAGGGTGAGTCCTGTGGTAACACCAAGTGCGAAGTTAATGCCAAATAATTTGCCCCAGAAACGGGTCATGTCTTTATATATTTGTTTGCCAGTCATCACATATGATGATTCCATAATCGCCAGGATAAATGACAAACCTAATGTTAACGGGACAAACAGAAAATGGTATAACGCGGTAATTGCAAATTGCAATCGCGAAAGATCAACGACTTCTTCAGAAATCATGATAAAGGCTCCTTGGGTTTTGTTGTGCCTAGAAAAACACGGTCAATATCATTGGCGGTCAGATTTTTACTGACTGGATTATTAAAAAAAGCATATTTGAGACTAACGATTAATATGAGTTTAATTATTAGCACAAATATGATTTCTTGTTTGTAAGTATCAATTTTGGATAATAATTTCATCTTTCAGGGTCAGGGCATGTAAAGCAATTAAATTTATATGAATTTTAATATATATTAAAACAGTAATTAAATGATTTGTTGTTTATGGTTTATAAACCTGTGTGCTGTAATTTGTTTTTTAATGGCATACCAAAAAAAAGGATATACCAAAGGAGCAGTCCGCTACTTGTTCCAACAAAGATACGTTCCAACAGTTCGAAACTGTCATTTGGAGAAATAAAACCTTCAATCAATCCAGCTAGAATTAAAAAGGGTAGTGCAGCCAGCATGACTTTTCCGGCGTTGAGGGTGACTTCACGGAAAGCCTGGAGCCGGTTGTTAGCTCCGGACCGAATCAGGGCTTCACCCAATCGTAAACCCATGGCGCCTGCGATAATGATGACGCTCAATTCGACCACACCATGGCCGATAATAAACTTAAATAATCTATCTGCCAAGTTATATTGAGCAGTAAAAGCAAATACACCTCCCAGCATTAAGCCATTCATCGATATGATATATAGCGTACCCAGACCATAGAGAGCGCCAAGAGTGAATGCAAACAAACTAACGGTTATGTTATTGGTTATGATGCCCAGGGAAACTATTGAGGAGGGCATGATATTTAATAAGTCGTCTGTCCATAATCTACCACTTTGGACATGGTTAATCATCTCAGGTGAAGCAAATAATGTTACCAGATTCGGGAAAAAAGCGATCAATAACCATCCAGCCAAAATAGAAAGCACAAATATGAACAGGGTGGCAATAATCGGTTTTAACAATTGCCGCATTAACAGGGGGACTTCAATATTATATAAATCCGTTATTTGCGACAAAAACTGTCTGGGTGGCTGATAAATGGCTTCATGACATTTTATAAAAAGGCTTTCAAGGTAACGGGTCAGTGGGTGGGCAGGCATGTTTCTGCGTGCCAATGACAGATCGGATTGGATTGAGCGGAAACCAGATAAAATTTCCCTGGATGATTTCAGTTCATTGTCTGAATCAGAATTTTTTGCCTTTAAGTTTTTTTCAAGTTGTTGCCAGGTGTCAAAGTGTGTATTGAGCCATTTTGATAATGCTTCCTGGTCGAGGTTGTGTTTCATTTTTCACCCATTTCGGCCACTGCTTCAAGTTGTTCAAGCAATTGTTTGCTCATGTGTTTTTTTTCGATATTTTGGTCTGCTATGATGGATTTACCAATTTTGCCAAGAAATTTTTCCCCAAGCCTTATCTGATCTTCCGTTTGCATTTGCGGCCATCTGTTAAGCAAATCCAGTAACAAAGACTGGTCGGCAGGATCAAGATTTGTTTTAAGTGCTAACTGGCTGGCCTGGTGTAACAGTTTTTGATCAATATCATTACTGTAAACCAACAGTAATCCTGCTGCCATATCTCCAATTCTGACCTGATGGCGAGTTAATGCGACGGTGGCAAGACCAACGAAATAAAAAGCAGGAAGGCTATCAAGCATGCGAAAAACATTACGGATTAATAAAGCGCTGGTGGCTGGTGTCAACCCATTAATGGTGACTATTTTAAGCCCCGCCATTCGTTTGCCAGGCGTTCGGCCAGACATCATGATTTCAAGTAGAGGATGATAAAATAAATAAATAATTCCTGCAGGCGCCAGCCAGAGATAGAGCATTCCTGTTGATGCCTGGTCCCACGCAAAACGCATACCTTGAAAGGAAAATAGTGCAATTCCACAGCCTAATATCCACGAAATAGCCAATAATAGACGGAAATGCCAGTCAATAATGAATGCATGTGAGCGGGCGCCAATTCCTGCTATTTCCATGCTCATTGTCATCGCTTCTGGCGACTGTATTTGAATATGACTGTTTGCTGTCAGGTCTTTTGGGTTGCTCACTTTAGATCTAGCAGTAGGTATCTGGTTATTTTATTGAATATAGTACAATTTTATTGTTCCCGTTGATGAATTACTGCTCTCATATGGATTTTGATGATTCCCAAAGCCAATAATCCTGCCAAACTGAGCCAGAGTAAAAATGGAACCAGCCAGATCCATTGTTGATAAAAAGTTGTAGGTGGATTTTTTAAAAAAGGGACCCGATAAAAGCCGCTCCAAGGTTCATATAATGGGGACTTTTCCAATATTTCCCCTGATGCTAGGACTACTGTTGAAATCCCGGTATTTGTTGCTCTGATTAATGGTCGACGAAATTCGACCGCTCTAGCCAAAGTCATATACATATGTTGGTAAGGTTCTTGCCACGCTCCGTACCAGGAATCATTTGTGACATTGACGATAAATTGGGAACCCAGGTCAGCCAGAGATTTGGAAAAATTGGGGAATAAACTTTCGTAGCAGATTTGAGGAGCAATTTTAAAGTCGTTTAGTTTTAATAATATAGTAGGACCCGGGCCGCGTGCAAATTGCCCGGTTGCCGGCAGCCAGTCCCTGATTTGTGGAAACAGGTCTTCCCCCGGGATATATTCACCGAAGGCGAGTAATTTTGTTTTACTGTAATGGGGTGATTGTAATTGACCATTGTCATCTAATACGAACAGAGAGTTGGTAATCAAGCGGGTCGCACGATCAATACTGTAAGCGCCAGTAATTAGCGACATTTGTTGTTGTCTTAGAAAACTAGAGAGTGTTAAAGCCTGAGCGGTAGATTGAAAATCTTCTCCCAATAAATATGGGAAGGCAGTTTCCGGCCAGACTGCAAAATCAATTTTTTCATGACGATATTTTTTGATTCCCTGGGCAGTGAGTCTGAAGTAGCGATTCAAAATTTCATTTCGATAGCCTTGACCCAATTCAGCAGCCATTTTTTCTTCGTTGGCAATGCTGGCCTGGACCAATAATACTTTTGCCAGAGCATCGGCTTTCGGAATTTGATTTTTCAGGCCAATACCGGCAAGGTTTAGTGCTATGAAGATCAGAATTACCCCGCTGACGTATATTTTTCCTTTCAGGTTGTCGCGATTTTTCCAGGCAAAGTACAAAGGTAAATTGGCTAATAATGTCAGGGCGCTTAAGCCGCTAAAACCAATAATTTCGGCTAAATGGTAAATAGGTATATTGACGGCATACCAGGAATAACCAAAATTCCAGTCAAACAGCGTCAAAGAATAAAATTCACATATGATCGTCACAAGCGCCATCAAGACAAGGGAAAATTGTTCTGATCCATTTAGTTTTTTATGCCCAAAAAACCATAGACATCCCGCAATGGGGACGAAAAGATGGGCAATTGCGGCAAACAAAATCATACCTATAATAGCAACCGCCCAGGGCAGATGTGCAAATTCATGGAGTAGGTAAGCGACCCAGTTAAAACCGATCAATGTAAAAATAAATGAGGCAAGCCAACCGCCAAGAAAAATATTTTTATAGGATCTTTGATATGACCAGAATATCCATAATGGAACAAAACAAAAAACAGAAGCCCACGGCGGAAAAGGAATATAACTGGTTCCTACTAAAACGCCTGAGGCGACAGGCAATAACCATAATTTTTTTAATGTTTTTTCTGGCATTGGTCTACAATTGAATTATAAATGAATTGCACTATTCTTAATTTTTGAATTAGTTCACTACAAAAGGAAAATATTTAATGAGTGGTTTTACATCGTTTTTGCCTTCTTATGATGCGAGTCCCGAAGAAAATGCGCAATACCTCAGGCAAACCTTGCCTTTGATGATGAAAAATAATATTTCTGCTGATCCAATCAATTACGCAATCTGGTATGAATATGTTTCTGGCAATAATGCCCGGTTAAAAAAAGAACTGGATGAGTTATTGCATTTAAATCAGCAAATAACCACTGAACAAAGTATTGAGCTATATAAAAAGCATGTTTGTAATGCCTCAGTCGAATCTTTTGAAAAAATAAATACGGAACTACAAAAAATCCTCAATGATACAACGCAGTCAGTGGGTTTGGCCAGTGACAAAGTATCAAAGGCGGAAGCCAGTTTTAATCATTCGGCTCATGAACTGGAAAGTGCGAACAGTAATGATGACATAAAATCAGTTTTGAGCCAGGTATTGGCGGAAACCAAATTATTGGCAGAGACCAGTCAAATCCTCAAGTCAAAACTGGATGAAGCCAACGAAGAAATGGATCAAATGCGTCAGGAGCTTACCTTGGTTCGTGAGGTAGCGGTAACCGATGCATTGACTGGATTATTAAATCGACGGGCATTCGACGATATCTTGTCTGATCTGGTGGAACAATCAACAACGCAGAAGAATTTCTGTCTGGCTATTCTGGATCTTGATCATTTTAAGAAAATTAATGATAGCTTTGGTCATTTAACCGGGGACAAGGTTTTGCGTTATACGGCAGGGATTATGAAGCAGAAGGTGGCTGAAAATCATTTTGCGGCACGTTATGGCGGCGAGGAAATGGCTGTCATTATGCCGGATACTGATTTGCAAGCAGCTAGTCGGGTCATTGAAAACATCAGAACAACACTGGAAAAAAACCGGCTTAAACGCAAAGGAGATGGTGAATCAATTGGTAAAGTGACATTGTCGGCCGGTGTTGCCAGTTTTAAGCCTGGCGATTCAGTTGATACATTGATTGAAAAGGCTGACAATTCATTGTATCAAGCTAAAACCAATGGCAGGAATCAGGTGGTTGCTTTATAAAGGGGGCTTGTTATCACCCAATGGCCTTGTAAAGGAAGGTTCTCAAAGATAATTTATCAGCTGTATAAAAAATATACAGGTTATCATGAGGAGCAACCGCTTTGTCCTGAGAATTACCAAAAAAAAGCCGGTTTCACTAAGTGATACCGGCTATGGAATAATATGAAAAAAACTATCATCAATCCCTAACGATGGTTAATAGTTTAGCAGTATTATAGAGAGTGTCAAGAATTTTTACACTTTTTTTTGAAAAAAAATTGATGCGCCAAAAAAATGTTATTGATTCAATTTGAAGAAACCAGCAATGAGATGTCTTTTCTTTGTTTACACTCATTTTTCTCATGTCAAATTATAACGATCCGGCTAATTTTACACATATGTTTTTTTTAATCCCTCTCTTTAACCCAAATTTTTCCCGTCGGGCTCATCGCTAATTCCCAATCTTCGCCATCACCCTTAACATCAATTTCATATTCAACACGCCCATCTGGGTGGGCTCTTTTTTCAGCGTCCTGAATACTCAATTGTTTAAATGTTTGATTAAGTTTTTTTATAATGACTTGTGGTAATTCTGATATTTCAATTGCTACTTCATGGCCAAAATGTTGGCCTTGTGGATCAAACAGCGTTTCATGTTGCTTACCATTGACTTGATATTTGAGTTCATAAAACACCATGCCGAAATGCAATTCTTTATCGGCTTTGATATTCCTGGCATCAGGATGTTCTTTTTTCATACTGTTGATAACAGCTTCCGGTACTTCAGAAAATTTGATTTTGCCCGCCTGCACTGAAAAAATCGGAAAAACAAGTGTTGCAATAAATGATGATATGATTAGCTTTTTGTGCACGCGAATTCAACTCCGAAGTGCAATTTTAGTATTCATGCAGCCTTACGCTGAGCATTTCCAAAAAAAACTTCATGAGGGGTTTTAAAATTCAGCGTTTTTCGTGGACGATGATTAAGTCTGTTCAT
>JALXCS010000356.1 GCA_026990815.1 Methylomonas sp.
GGGCTTCACTACCTGGATTAAAGCGATGGATAATTCCGCCAATGCTTCAAATTCAAGCCAGAAAATCCTTGAAGCTGATCGTAATAATGATTATGAAACCGTATTAACAGAACAAGCATTTGATGCCTGGCTGTCAAAACTGGAACAAGTAGATTTGTTTGCGTTTGACACTGAAACAACCAGCCTCGACTACAGCCAGGCTGAAATTGTCGGTGTATCTTTTGCGGTAGAAGCTAACAAAGCAGCGTATGTGCCATTCACACACCAATATCCTGGCGCACCAGAACAACTTGACCGAGAACTTATCCTAGAGAAATTAAAACCCTTGCTGGAAAATCCTGATAAACCGAAATTGGGACAAAACCTTAAATATGATGCTCATGTTTTAACCAACCACGGTATTTCTCTGCATGGTATTCGTCATGATACCATGCTTGAATCCTACGTTTACAACAGCACTGCTACCAAACATAACATGGACGATTTGGCCAAAACATACCTGGGGGTTGAAACCATTCACTACGAACATGTTGCAGGTAAAGGCGCCAAACAAATCCCATTTCAGGAAGTCAGCCTTGAAGAAGCCGGTCCCTATGCCGCTGAGGATGCTGATATTACATTAAAATTACATCATGTTCTGTGGCCAAAACTTCAGCAAAACTCCAAACTTGAAGCACTCTACAATGAACTGGAAATCCCCTTAATCATGGTGCTGGTTCAAATGGAAGAAAACGGGGTATTGCTCGATACTACCATGCTAGCTAAACAAAGCCAGGAACTGGCTGAAAAAATGGCCTTATTGGAACACCGAGCTCATGAGATTGCCGGGCATTCATTCAATATGAATTCTCCCAAGCAGATTCAAAGCGTTCTCTATGATGACTTGAAGCTGCCAATTCTAAAGAAAACGCCGAAAGGTCAGCCTTCTACATCAGAATCAGTACTGCAAGAACTGGCTCAAGATTATCCGTTACCGAAAATCATTCTGGATTATCGTAGTTTAAGCAAATTGAAATCCACCTATACCGATAAACTCCCCCAACAAATCAACCGGCGCACTGGAAGAGTGCATACCTCATATCATCAAGCAGTTACGGCTACTGGAAGACTATCATCATCCGATCCAAATTTGCAGAACATTCCTGTACGTACCGAAGAAGGACGAAAAATCAGACAGGCTTTTATTGCCTCCAAGGGCTGTAAAATTGTTGCTGCCGATTATTCCCAAATTGAATTACGGATCATGGCCCATCTTTCGGGTGACAAGGGACTTTTATCTGCTTTTTCAGAAGGCCGAGATATTCATCAGGCAACGGCAGCAGAAGTTTTTGAAGTTAAGCTGGAGCAAGTAACTCCGGATTTACGCCGCTCGGCCAAAGCCATTAATTTTGGCCTGATTTATGGCATGTCCGCTTTTGGCCTGGCTCAACAACTTGGCTTATCCCGCAGCCAGGCACAATCCTATATTGATTTGTACTTCCAGCGTTATCCAGGAGTCAAAGATTATATGGACAGAATCAGAGAGCAAGCCAAACAGCAAGGTTATGTAGAAACCCTGCGGGGTCGTAGACTTTATTTACCTGAAATCAATTCCCGAAATGCTGCCCGCCGGCAATATGCTGAACGAACCGCAATCAATGCTCCGATGCAGGGAACAGCCGCCGATATTATTAAACAGGCCATGATCGATTGTTACAACTGGATTAACCATGATCTACCTGACATAAAAATGATCATGCAAGTTCATGATGAACTGGTTTTTGAAATTCCAGAGCCTTTGCTGGCAAAAAGCAAAGACTCGATCAAGACCATCATGTGTTCAGCTGAAAAACTGGCTATCCCATTAATTATTGATATAGACGTTGGAGAAAATTGGGATCAAGCCCATTGAAGAACACAAATTTCAGCAGTTTTACTTAACTCAACTGTTTAGTTACAATCAGACCATATAATTAAAAAAAACCATCATTCATTTTTTATGGATTGAAGCCCCATGAGCGAGGAGGATTGAATTTATGAACAAAGCATTACTTTGGACATTTGCTGCTTTCTCATTGGCAGGGTGTCTTGAAAAAAAGGAAGAGGAAAACCAGGCTCCACCAGCCAAACTTGTTCCTGTTACCTATAAACTTATTATTGCTGAAAATGTCGATAATGTACCTGCCCCTGTAGTAACAGTCAAAGCAACACAGTGTCGCCCTCTCTATTATGATAGAAAACTCATCAGGGTCAATTGTTATTTTGACGGCGAATGGGTTAGAAAAGGTGAAGAATGGAAATACAAAGGCCACAATATTGTATTTGCCGGCCTGGTCAAGGCATATTATCGAGCTAACCACGAATAAACGAGGTCAATTATTGCATCCATCTTCACCCACCCAATTGTAGCAATTTCTTTTTCGCCCTGGATTGAAACACCATCTAGATCTCGGTTATTTTTCACTGGAATAATTTTAACCATTTTCCCTGACATTGATGTTATTGGTTTAAAAATGGGCATTCCATATCAACATATGCTTGGGCATAGAGGAATTACCCACTCCATCCCGTTTGCCATCTTGATAAGCGGTTTTATCTCACAGTTTTTTTTCAAAACATTAAAAGAAAATCTTTTCCCTATCTGGATCTACTTGTTTATATGTATTGCTTCCCATGGCATTCTTGATGCAATAACAGACGGTGGACTAGGTATTGCTTTTTTTGCACCATTCTCAAATGAACGGTATTTTTTTTCAATTCGCCCTGTCGAGGTATCTTCATTATCCATCGGTCACTTTTTTTCATGGCATGGAATCTCTGTATTAAAAACTGAATTTCTTTATATCTGGACACCCTGCTTTTTTTTGTGGAGTTTCAATTATTTTCTTGCGAAAATCAAAAAAAACACTTAGGAACTTTATATTAATACATTAGATTCTCTTATAGCCATTTTTCACACATTCAGAACCCTCCATTTATTACCCGATATTTCTTGCCAAAGGCGTCGTTGCAAAATTTTCCAATAGCTTGCTATTGGAAAACTTCACGCCTATCCCCTCTCAAAAACAAACAAACTCTAAACAAAACATTCTCAAACTCGAAAGTTATAAATAGTGGAAGTGGTTCAAATTTAACCCAGACAAATAGCCCCTGATAACTCGAAATAATTATCACCACCGGGCTCGGGTGTCATATATCCTCTCGCCGTTATTCCATCTGCATAGCCCTTATGAAATATTTTTGTGCCTCGCACTTGCGTAATCGTTTCCTAGATTCAACTCATAAGTGCAATTCATTTTAATGGAAATGGAAGGGCCAGCTGATGTATAGTTCAAGCTTTTTCAATCCGACCAAAGAATGAGGAAACTTATGAAGAA
>JALXCS010000357.1 GCA_026990815.1 Methylomonas sp.
TCTGCATATCAGTAGCAGTATCGATACCCTGGATGTGGACCAACTCAACCGTTTGAATGAGGTCGATCAATGACACCGGTCTATCTGTTATTACTGGCGCCATTTGTCGGTATTATTTATTTTGCCTTCTCTGGACATAAAGCTCACATTGGCCAAATCAACACCAAATTTAACGCCTTTACATTAGCGATGTCGTTGTGGCTGGCTGTTAATATCCATAATTCCGGTACGATTCTGTCCAGTAGCCAATTTTTTATTATTGATTCATTTAATGTTTATCTGATTGTATTAACCGCCTTTGTAGGCCTGACTACCGCCATTTTTTCCGCTCCTTACATGGCGCATGAAAAGGACAAGGGAAAGCTCACTAACAAGCGTCTGAAATTATATTACTCCATGTATCAGGGGTTTATGCTGGCTATGTATTTGGTGTTGACCACTAATAATATGGGAATCATGTGGGTGGCTATGGAAGGTGCAACCCTGGCGACAGTCCTTTTAGTCAGCTTGTATCGTACCCCGGAAGCCATAGAAGCTGCCTGGAAATATTTTATTCTTTGTGGTGTCGGAATTGCTCAAGCACTGTTTGGCACAATTTTATTATATTTTGCGGCCATCCAATTCAGTGATTCTGAAAATGCCCTGTTGTGGTCCGTCCTGTTTGAAAATGCCAATCAACTCAATCCGGATATTTTGGAAATTGCTTTTGTGTTTATGCTGGTGGGCTATGGTACAAAAATTGGTCTGGTTCCTTTACATAACTGGCTGCCCGATGCTCATTCCGAAGGACCCACACCGATGTCTGCGGTATTATCAGGATTATTACTCAATGATGCCTTGTATGCGGTCGTACGAAACAAAATGCTGGTAGATGGCGCTACCCAATCCAACATCGCTGGTTTTTTAATGATGGGGTTTGGTTTACTGTCGTTTTTGGTCGCAGCAATCTTTCTACACCGGCAAAAAGATATTAAACGCCTATTCAGTTATTCCTCCATTGAACATATGGGGTTGATGACCTTCGCATTTGGCATCGGTACCCCAATCGCGACTTTTGCCGCATTATTGCATATGACGGTTCATTCATTGACTAAATCTGCAATTTTTGTCACCGTAGGCCATGCGACGCAAATCGCAGGGACTCAGAGTCTTGAGAAAATCCGCGGTTTAATTAAAACCCAGCCAGGCGTGGGCTGGGGATTATTGATTGGTACCCTGGCAATTGCCGGTTTTCCACCCTTTGGCGTGTTTACCAGTGAATTTCTGGTTTTACTGGCCACCATGCGCAGTTATCCATGGCTAACCCCCTTATTATTACTGGGAATTGGCCTGGCCTGTGCCGGACTGTTTAGAAATATTCAACCCGTTGTTTACGGTAAACACCCCGAATCACAAACTCCCGTTTCAGCAAACTTATGGCCGGTAATAATCCATCTGGCGTTGGTATTATGGCTGGGACTGGCAATTCCAGGTTTTCTGGCCAATTGGTATAACCAAGCCACTGTGTTAATTTCTGGAAGCGCCCCATTATGACTGTCAACAAAATAAACTGGCAAACTGATTTTCTTGCACAATTACAGAAAAACAACATTTCGGTTGAAACCGGATCAATTTCAACGATTACATTTTGGAAAATTCCAAATAAAGATTGGCAACTTACTGCTGAACTTGCGAGCCAACAATCAATTCGTTGGGTTTCGGGCTGGGCAGAACAACTCGGCTTACAATTTATTATCAACGCAATGTTTGAAAAGCAAGGTCGTTATCTATTATTTCGTACTGCCTTGACTGATGAAAAATTGGAATTACCCTCTCAAGCATCTGTATTTCCCGGCGCATGTCGGAGCGAACGTCATTCTCAGGATATGTTTGGAATTCGTTTTATCGATCATCCTGATTCTCGCCCCTGGTTACGCCATAAGGCCTGGCAAAAAAATCAGTATCCTTTACGAAAGGATTTTTCGTTATCCGGTCAACCCGAACCGGTAACCCCTGCCGATACCGATTACCAATTTCTGAAAGCAAGAGGTATGGGCGTTTATGAAATTCCAGTCGGCCCTATCCATGCCGGCATTATTGAACCCGGTCATTTTCGCTTTCAAGCGGTGGGCGAAACAGTCTTGAATCTGGAAGAAAGACTGGGTTATGTGCATAAGGGTATTGAAAAAATTGCCGAAGGAAAAACACCAGAACAATTAGCTCATTTGGCAGGACGAATATCGGGCGATAGCACTGTTGCTCATTCCTGGGCAGCCTGTCAGGCAATGGAACAAGCAGCAGCTATTACCATTCCGCCAAAAGCAGCTTTTTTGCGAGGTATTTTGCTTGAACGGGAACGTATTGCCAATCACTTGGGCGATGTCGGTGCAATCTGTAATGATGTCGGTTTTGCTTTTGCACAAATGCAGTTTTCTCGTTTACGTGAACAATGGTTGCGCACCAACGCCACCAGCTTTGGTCATCGTTTATTAATGAACTGTATTGTGCCCGGTGGCGTTTCCAATACAATTTATGCATTGGCCAAACAGATCATGTCGCAAGATTCAATCCGGCTACGAAAAGAACTCGATGAAATTCTTCCCGCACTTGATTTAAATTCCTCCCTGGAGGATCGACTGGCAACCACCGGCTATTTATCAGAACAAACCGCTTCTTTATATGGAACTCTGGGCTATGTAGGCCGGGCCAGTGGACAAGATTTTGATGTTCGTCGGGATGCGCCTTATCCTCCCTATGACCAGTTAGCTTTCAAGGTTACAGTAGAAACCCAAGGCGATGTCGCTTCCAGAATGTGGGTCCGTATCAAAGAAATTTTTGCTTCCTTGAAATTATTGTCGCAGATGCTGGAACAATTACCGGAAACGGCGATAAAAACCGCCTGGCAAGTCCCTATTGAACATGCAGAAGGAATGGGTATTGTTGAAGGCTGGCGAGGGGAAATTGTCAGTTATGTGCGGTTTGCCAAAAACGATACGATTGAGCGTTTTTATCCCAGAGATCCAAGTGTGTTAAATTGGCCGGTTCTGGAAAAAATAGTCCTGAATAATATTGTTCCTGATTTTCCAGTGTGCAATAAATCGGTCAATGGCTCATACTCCGGCCATGACCTGTAGGAGAAAATAAATGTTAAGACTTTTCACCAAAACGCTGAAAACCGGGATTGTCACTGAGCGGTTTACCAAGCCAAATGATTCCGAATTGAATCAACTGGGAATAAAGATTAAACGCCATATACTACTCGCGATCAAGAATGCACATAAACTAGATGACGTATTGTATTGATAGCGAATATAATAACGACATGAATGATTACCACCTATCAGCCGACGAGATTAAAC
>JALXCS010000358.1 GCA_026990815.1 Methylomonas sp.
CAAAAAACAAAAAACGATGGAATATTCATTTCTCGCACCGATCTGAAAGGGAATATTATCTATGCAAATACTGCATTTATTGAAGCAAGCGGTTTTAGCAGGAAAGAACTGATTGGAAAAAATGAAAATCTTGTTCATCATCCAGACATGCCTGCTGAAGTACTTGATGAAATCAAAAAAACTGTTAGCCCAGAAAAACCATGGGTTGGATGTGTCAAATACCGCAGTAAGAACAGTGATTCATTTTGGTTAAAAACCACCGTTACTCCTGAAATAGAAAAAGGTAAAATTACAGGATTTTTGTCCGTACATAACAAACCGAACCACCAGCAAATTTCCGATGCTAGCCAATTCTATCAGGATATTAAATCCGGGAAGCGTGGCATTAAAAAAGGGATTATTAGTAATTGGCTTTATAAACTGCGTAGTCTACCGATTTTCTGGCGTTTAATTGGATCTATGTTAACACTGATGATTTTAGTAACCGGTTCCCTGATTGGTGGTGGACTTTGGGGATTAGATAATCTTGTCCATCAATCGGAAGAAAGGGAGTTAACCGAAATTCATCAAAGTATGCAAGCAGCGATCGAGTCTGAAAGTCGCCTGGCTGCAGCCCTCGCTCAGATGGTTGCCTCGATGCCAGAAACCCAGCGGGCTTTTACCGAAGGAAACAGAAACAGATTGCTTGAATTATTCCGAGAATCATTTCTCAAATTGAAATCAGACTACGGAGTTAGGCAGTTCCAATTTCATAAGCCCCCTGCCTTTTCCTTTGTACGAATTCACAAACCCGCAAAATTTGGCGACGACCTTTCAGGTTTTCGCAAAACAGTGGTTAAAACAAACACTGATAAAACCATAGTTACCGGCATGGAGGTAGGAGTGGCTGGTCTAGGTATTCGAGGGGTTGTTCCAATATTTCAAGGAAAAAAACATCTTGGTTCTGTTGAATTTGGCATGTCATTTGGCCAGCCTTTTTTTGATACTTTTAAATCAGAATACCATGTTGATGTTAGCCTGTTTTTGAACAGAAAAAACAGCCTTGAAACCTTCGCCAGCACTTTATCCCACCCCATTAAAATCTCACCTTCAATAAGTCAAAAAATCTTGTCAGGTGAGACACTCACTTCCGACCTGGTATACAATGGCAAGCCTTTAGCAGTCCATTATCAGGCCATTCAAGATTTTTCTGGGAACAACATCGGTATTTTACAAATTGCCATGGATCGCAGCTTCTATGTGGAGCAAGTTAATTCAATACAAATTCTGGCTTTTTCAATAGCGGCAATTGCTTTACTAATTACTTCTATTATCATCGTTCTGTTTTCTCGCTCTCTATCCCGGGCTATATCCAGTGGCGTTAGTATTGCCCAAAACATTGCCAATGGAAAATATGACAATGAAATTCAAATTACTCAAGAAGATGAAACTGGCGACTTGCTAAATGCCATGATTACCATGCAAGCCCGGCTTAGCTTTAATATGTTTGAGGTAATGGAAACAGCAAAAGACAATTTACGTATCAAAACCGCGCTGGAAAATGTTTCTACCAGCGTTACTGTTTCTAATGCCGATAATGTTCTAATTTTTATGAATAAAGCGGCAACAACACAATTTAATCGCCTGGGAGAAAAATTTCATTCAGAAAATAAAGCATTCAACGCGAATGATCTTATTGGTTCTAGTCTTGCCGAATTTTTTCCTGATGACAAATTAAGTGAATTATATCGAGAGAAACTCAGCGAAACCCAAATTTCTCGCTTTATTGCTTGGGAATATACTTATGAGTTAGTAACTTCTCCTATCATTAATTCTGAAGGGGAATATCAAGGCAGAATAACGCAATGGAATGATATTACTGATGAGCTACAAGTTGAGCAGGAAATCAGCGGAATTGTTGCTGCTGCAAAGAAAGGTGATCTTACTCAAAAAGTCGCTTTGGAGAATAAAACTGGCTTTTTCCACGCACTTGGCGGCGAAATAAATGAACTCATAGAAAGCATCAATGGTATTTTTAAAGAAATCGCCAAAGCAATGCAACACCTAGCTGAAGGTGACCTGACCCATCCCATCGAACAAAATTATTCAGGCACCTATGGAGAAGTTCGTGATAATGTCAATGAAACAATCAGTATTCTACAAAAAACTGTTACCCAATTGCGTGAAACAGCAGGTGTCATCAATACCAATTCAAGTGAAATAGTAAGTGGTAACAATGATCTTTCAGCTCGAACTGAACAGCAAGCTGCTAACCTGGAAAAAACCGCCTCGAGTATGAAAGAATTAACCCATATTGTGGAAAATAATACTAATAATGCTAATCAGGCTAACCATTTATCGGTTAATGTCCGCCAAACCGCTGACAAGGGTGGTAACGTAGTCGCTCAAGCGGTAGATGCAATGGAAGAAATCAACCAATCCAGCTCCAAAATCGCAGAAATCATCGGAGTTATTGATGAAATTGCCTTTCAAACCAATCTGTTAGCGCTAAATGCTTCAGTTGAAGCCGCCAGGGCCGGTGAACAGGGGCGTGGTTTTTCTGTAGTCGCTACTGAAGTTCGAAACCTGGCCGGAAGAAGCGCCAATGCTGCCAGAGAAATAAAGGATTTAATCTCTGATAGTATCAAAAAAGTAACCAATGGCACCCAATTAGTTAATCAGTCAGGTGAAACGCTCCAAGATATTATTTCAGGTGTAGAAAAAATGGGGAATGTCATTTCGGAAATTGCTGCTGCTAGCGAAGAACAATCTACCGGCATCTCTCAAGTGAACCAAGCTGTAGCCAGTATAGATGAAAGTACCCAACAAAATGCGGCGCTGGCCGAAGAAACCTCCGCAGCTACCATGTCCATGAACGAAACGGTACAGGATATGGAAAGCCTTATGGGTATTTTCAAGGTCTCATAAGCAATCATTGCTGTTATTTTGGAACATTAACAGCTGGTTTACTTATCAAAAACTTTTCCATTAATTCATTACCATATTTAGTTAAGGCATTCAGGATTGAATCATTACAATCCTGTTGTGCCTTCCTTTCCGAAATCATCGCCCAGTAATCGGAAAAACCAATGCTTGCTCCGGCATCTTTTCCAAGTATTAACTTATTGCGGCAAAATTTCTGCCATCTTCCTTGCTCCTGCACATTCAACGTCTCCGGAAAATTTCTGGCTCGATATCTGAATAACATTTCCGGCAGCCGTGTGTCTTCAAATTTTAGATTCAGATCAGAAAAATTTTCAGGCTTAGTATTTCTTATTTTGACCATAGCAGCTTTGTCGTTATAACTGAAAAAACCACCACTATAAATCATCAAATCAGGATC
>JALXCS010000359.1 GCA_026990815.1 Methylomonas sp.
TTTATGTCCCGAGATGGCAAAATAAATAATACCGACAAATGGCGCCAGTAATAACAGATAGACCGGTGTCATTGATCGACCTCATTCAAACGGTTGAGTTGGTCCACATCCAGGGTATCGATACTGCTACTGATATGCAGAAAAAAGATACCGAACAGGACAGCGGCAACCAGCACATCGAATGCAATCCCCAATTCAACCACCATGGGCATGCCGCTGGTTGAAACGATAGCGGCAAAAAACAAGCCATTTTCAATCGACATAAAGCCCACAACATGAGCAATTGCTTGACGATGGGTAATCATAAGCAACATGCCTAATAACACGACTGATAAACTGACTGCCAGAGCATTCAGCATAACAATCGGGGCATGATGAATGACCGGATGTAAAACATAATAGCTGAATACTACCAAACCTGC
Organism: Methylomonas sp.; assembly: GCA_026990815.1. Taxonomy (GTDB): domain Bacteria; phylum Pseudomonadota; class Gammaproteobacteria; order Methylococcales; family Methylomonadaceae; genus JALSJK01. The sequence continues at coordinate 423 of JALXCS010000359.1, forward strand.
GCCTCCCAGCATCACTGTAGTTTTATTGTTTAAGGCTTCGATGTCCCGGTGAATATTCAGCTTCAATACCTGTCTCCTGAGCATCCAGGGAATAAAAAAAACCTTCAGGATCAAAGTCATTATTGCTGAAATATAGAGATGATGATTATTCAAACTATGGGCGGCTAAACTGGTTGCTAAACACAGTAGCCAACCCTGCACAGCAAAGACAAAAATGAGGCGTAATAATCGCCCTTGCCCAAGCATGAGAAAGGAGGTCAAACCAATCAGTCCAGCTAGTGATAAAATGGCTTGGGTGTAAAAATCCAGATTGACAATATCCATTAACGTGATGCCTCCAAAATAATATGGCTTAACAGTCCCAGTAATCCTAAAAGATAGGCAAAACTGAGATATTCCTGCACTCTGAATAAACGCATTTTGGCAAACAGTGTTTCCGATAAAGCCAGAAACAAGGCCAATATTGACAATTTTCCGATAATCAGTAATAAGGCAATACCCAGAGCAGGCAATGTTAACTGTTCTGCAATACCCCAGGGGAAAAAGATATTGGCAATTAGCACACCATAGATCATCAATTTGATCTGACTGGCCCATTCAATTAGCGCCAGATGCCGGCCACTGTATTCCAGGATCATAGCCTCGTGAATCATGGTCAATTCCAAATGAGTGGCCGGGTTATCAACTGGAATACGTCCGGTTTCGGCAATAGCAACCAGTATCATTGCAAACAAGGCAAAAATAAATGATGGTCTTAAAACGATGCCCTGATCCAGTACATAGTTGATGGCATAAGATAAATTGGTACTGGATGCAGTCATGGTCAGGGTAAAGATGGCCATTAACATGGCGGGTTCCGCTAAAGAAGAAATGGTCATTTCCCGCGATGATCCCATGCCGCCGAAGGAAGTGCCAATATCCAGACCCGCGAGGGCCAGGAAAAAACGGGAAAAAGCAAAAAAACCGACCAACACGATCACATCCGCACTTCTGGCAGTCGGCAGGTCAACCGCAATCAAAGGTACAACGGTTGCAGCCAAGACGATTGCTGAGAAAATGATATACGGTGAAATAACAAACAGCCACGAAGCCTGTTCAGAAACAACGGGTTGTTTATGGGTTAATTTTAAAAGCTCACGATAAGGTTGTATCAGGGAAGGCGGCTTTCGATTTTGTAATATACATTTACACCATTTAACCCAGCCGGCCAATAACGGTGCGAGGGAAACAAAGAGTATCGTTTGTATAATTGCCAATAACCAGTTCATCAACTTATCACCCATAACAGAAAAATTAAGGTGGCAAACGAATAACCCAGATAAACGCGGATATTTCCTGTTTGAATGCGTCCCACAATACGGGCTAAGCGGTTGACACCCAGTTCAACAGGATGGTAAATCTTGGTCCAACTGTGGTCCTGAATGTGTAATTGATAATGAATATCGGTAACTTTCTGAGCTGTAGCTCCTTGCTGTTGCCCATCAATTTGTTCATTGATTTCCCAGGTTTTGGAGAAAATCTGTCGCAGTGGCATACTAAAAGCAGCGCAACTATACTGCATACGGGGCGTTACTCCACCAAAACCACAATCCCAGGTATTTGACTTACGCAGTTTCATTGCCGGGTCACGGCGCAGATACCAAAAGCTGACAGCGCCAGCTATCAGTACTCCCACCAGAACCAGAGGTGCAGCATAGGAAGCTTGATGCGCAGAAACGGGCGCTAACCATAACCAGTTTGCTGCGGCGTCATTCGGTAATGTATGGCCTAAAATTTGTCTTGAAACATTATTCAGCAAATCAATAATCAGCCCCGGGAAAATCCCGAACAAGAAACATAACCCGGCTAAAAGACTCATTGCCATTAGCATACCTTTATCATCAATTTCCAAAGCTTTTGCACAAGGGCGCGATCGAGCCTGACCAAGAAACATTAAGCCATAAACTTTAACAAAACAGGCCGCAGCCAAAGCAGCGGTTAATGCCAAGGCAGCGGCGGCAACGGGAATTAAGCTGCGTAGAATAACATTATCCAATACATCAACCTGCAATGCGGTTTGAAAAGCCAGCCATTCAGAAACAAAGCCATTAAATAAAGGTAAGGAAGAAATACTCATGCAGGCAATTAAAAATAGTTTGCTGGTATGAGGCATACGTTTAATCAAACCGCCCATCAATTCGATATTTAATTCATGTATTTGATGTTGAATGACTCCAGCGCCTAAAAACAGCAGATTTTTAAATAAGGCATGATTGAAAGCATGAAATAATGCCGCCAGAAAACCCAGTGCAACTAATTGTGGATGTCCCAGTGCTTGAAAAATCATGGCTAGACCCAAAATCATAAAAATAATGCCAATATTTTCTACAGAACTGTAAGCCAGTAACCGTTTTAAATTAGGTTGCATGAGTGCATAAAGTATTCCTCCCAAGGCAGAGAGTGCGCCTAGGCCCAGCAATACTACGCCCCATTGCCAATGAACCTCGCCCAGTAAATCAAAACAAAAACGAATCAGGCCGTATAATGCAACTTTTAGCATGACGCCACTCATTAATAGAGCGGGCACAAAAAATGTTGATTTCCCGATATCAGGAGCTTTCTCAAAGTTATTATGAAAATTTAACCAGGTATTGGCTAGGGAGGTCCATGAATTCCAGCCTTTAATTGGACATCTGGAATTCATGGATCAACTTAGCAGTGATCATGGTCGCAAATCCAGTTTTTGGCGGCGCGTTACCAAACAATACTCCTCACATTATTCTATTCAGATGTCGTATTAAAACTTTCTTCCTTCAATTGATAAATTGGCATTTTGAAAAGATTTATAACCATACATTCTCCCCAGAAATTCCAGCAGGATTCACTTTGGATAGAATTTGGAAAACCTAGATTCAACTCA
>JALXCS010000360.1 GCA_026990815.1 Methylomonas sp.
ATTTTTCTTGCCTTTTTTCTCGACTGTTAATAAACCCCGTTGAATGGCTGCATACGGAATTGCATTCACCAAATCACGCAAAGTGATGCCCGGTTGCATTTCGCCAGTAAAACGCACTAAAACCGATTCAGGCATATCCAGCGGCATAACGCCCGTAGCTGCAGCAAATGCTACCAGGCCGGAACCTGCTGGAAAGGAAATACCAATCGGGAATCGAGTATGAGAATCGCCGCCGGTACCCACCGTATCAGGCAATAACATTCGATTTAACCAGGAGTGGATAATGCCGTCGCCCGGTCGTAAAGACACACCCCCGCGATTGATAATAAAATCCGGCAAGGTATGCTGCATTTCAATATCAACAGGTTTCGGATAAGCGGCAGTATGACAAAAAGACTGCAAAACCAGATCAGCTGAAAAACCCAGACAAGCGAGGTCTTTTAATTCATCCCGGGTCATGGGTCCGGTCGTATCTTGTGATCCTACGGTGGTCATATGTGGTTCACAATAGGCACCGGGTCGAACGCCCTTGATGCTGCCACAAGCCTTGCCGACAATTTTTTGTGCCAACGTGAAGCCTTTGCCAGTGTCTTTTACATCACCCGGACGCTGAAAAACGGTTGAAGGCTCCAGACCCAGTGATTTTCTGGCGCGATCCGTCAAGCCACGGCCAATAATTAAGGGAATACGGCCTCCCGCCCGAACCTCATCCAGAATGACTTCTGTTTTCAGAGAAAATTCACAAATGACTTCATCACTGTCATAACGCTTAACCAAACCCTCATGGGGATAAATATCAATGACATCACCCATGTTCATATTTGTAACGTCACACTCAATAGGCAACGCGCCGGAATCTTCCAGGGTATTAAAAAAGATCGGAGCAATTTTGCCGCCTAAACAAACACCCCCAGCCCGTTTATTCGGCACATAAGGAATATCATGGCCCATATGCCACAACACAGAATTAACAGCTGATTTGCGTGATGAGCCAGTTCCAACGACATCACCCACATAGGCAACGGGAAAACCTTTTTTCTTCAGTTCGGCAATCTGTTCAATGGCATTGGTAATTCCCTCTCTGGGATTTTTTAGCATGGATAATGCATGCAAAGGAATATCCGGCCTTGACCAGGCATCCTGAGCGGGTGACAAATCATCGGTATTGGTTTCACCCGGTACTTTAAAAACAGTAACCGTCAATTTTTCGGGTACTTCAGGTTTTTCCGTAAACCATTCCGCATCAGCCCAGGACTGAATAACCTGACTGGCAAAAGCGTTACCCGCATCAGCTTTTTCCTTGACATCATAAAAAGCATCATAAACCAGCAAAGTATGAAATAAGCCTTTAACAGCAATCGGCGCTAATTCATTGTTATCCAACAAATCAATTAATGGTGCGATGTTGTAACCACCCAACATGGTTGCCAATAATTCTGTCGCTTTCGCCGCATCCAAAATAGGCGACTTTGCCTCTCCTTTGGCAATTGCAGCCAAAAATCCAGCTTTTACATAAGCGGCTTCATCAACGCCAGGAGGAACTCTATGGGTTAATAAATCAAGAATAAACTCTTCTTCACCTGCTGGCGGCTGTTTGATTAATTCAACCAGATCAGCAACCTGCTGCGCAGTTAACGGTTTAGGTGGAATGCCTAATGCCGCCCGCTCTTCAACGTGTTTACGATATTCTTCAAGCATTTTTTAACCTCTCATTGCAGCGACAATAGCATCACCCATTTCAATGGTTCCGGTTTTTGAATCTGGATTTAGATCTGGTGTGACATGAACGCCTTCATCAATTACTTTTTCTACAGCAGTTTTGACTCGATCAGCAGCCTGGTGTTCCCCTAAATGATTGAGCATCATGACACCTGCCATAATCACAGCCGTTGGATTGGCCAGGTTTTTTCCGGCTATATCAGGCGCGCTACCATGAACGGCCTCAAATAATGCAGTTTCTTCACCAATATTGGCGCCGGGAATCAGCCCCAGGCCTCCTACCAAACCGGCCGTCAAATCAGAAAGTATGTCGCCAAACATATTCGTGGTCACTACCACATCAAATTGCTGTGGATTCATAACCATGTGCATACAGGTCGCGTCAATAATTTTACTTTCAAATTCAATGTCGGGATAACGGGTCGCAACTTCTTTAGCTGTTTCCAGGAATAATCCCTGGGTATATTTTAAAATATTGGCTTTATGGCAGGCTGTTACCTTCTTGCGGCCAGTGTCTTGTGCATATTTAAAAGCATATTCGACAATTCGTTCAGACCCTTTCCTGGTCACCACTGCCAGGCTTTCGGCAATATCTTTATCACGGGTCAAAAAATGCTCAAGCCCGGAATACAAACCCTCTGTATTTTCCCTGATAATCACAATATCAACATTATCAAACGGCGTTTGTATGCCTTTCCAGATCTTTGCCGGACGAACATTCGCATATAAATTGAATTTTTGCCGTAATTCAACATTAATACTTCTAAACCCTTTGCCTTCAAGCGTTGTCAAAGGACCTTTAAATGCGACACGGTTTTTTTCAATCGAAGCCAACGTTTCATCAGGTAATGGCGAGCCATATTTTTCATAGGCAGCCAATCCGGCTTCAGCAAGTTCCCAGTTTATTTTAACGCCTGAAGCATCAATGATTTTAACCGCCTCATCCATTATGGACGGGCCAATACCATCACCTTTTATCAACGTCACGTTGTGCATTATTAAAAATCTCCTAAATCTAAAAGTTAACTTTTAATCATACACAAAAATTCTTATGTTTGATATAAAGAAAAATGGGAACTGAATCACAAAAAATTCGTGAATTTTACACCGAATATATTTAGAAAATTCTGGAAAATAGATCCCGAATTAAACGAAAACTTTTTTAACCAACTCAAAACTATAAAAGGTGGATATCATGAAAAAATCAGCATTCATATTAATCAGCTCTATTTTTGTATTTTCAACAACTGTCATGGCCGAAAATATCAGGCAAACTGTTACCGTCAATCAAGGTGTTCAAAATACAGCTCAAAATTCTGGCGGCGTTGGATCATTGATTGAAAAATCAGTCATCGTTAATAGGTCTATTAATAAAGGAAATACAACTATCGCAATAGGTCGTTTCAACTATGCTTCTACTGGATCAGTCTATATTAAAGGTTCAAAAATCAAAAAATCAGTATTGGTTAATCAGTCAATCAACAAAGGAAATGTTACAGTTGCTCTTGGTCGAAATAATAAAGCAACCACTGGATCAATTTCAGTATTGAATTCAGATATCAATAAATCTGTATTGGTAAATCAATCAAT
>JALXCS010000361.1 GCA_026990815.1 Methylomonas sp.
TTCGATCTTCTTCGACAACCTCGATGAGCATCATGCTCCTTTGCGTTCGTTATTGTCTGAAAAATTTCAGATCATTGATGGGCAAACGGGGTATTCTTGAGCGTGGATAGTATATGTTGTGAATGAATTTAGTAATTTTAAGATCATAGGTTAGCGACCCCATCAGACCCATCCAGTGTTAATGCACTGGATGGGTTTTTATGCTGGAAAGAAAGTTGAAGAAGTTTTCATGAATAAATAATCACTAGGAAAGAAGGTCATAGCTGTGTGATAATACTTGGTTATCAGTTTCTAGGAGACTGTCGAGTTGTGGGGTTCGTTTCAATTCGCAGGGCCATTGGTTTGTTGCGGTGGTAACTTTGATTAATAACAGATAGGCTGATCAGCGATGGATGAAAACAAGAAAAAGGCGCTTGGTGCGGCTTTAATGCAGATTGAAAAACAATTTGGTAAAGGATCTGTAATGCGTATGGGTGATGTTGCGGCATCACGAGATATTGAGGTGGTTTCAACCGGGTCTCTTGCATTGGATATTGCACTGGGCTGTGGCGGTTTGCCTCTGGGTAGGGTAATAGAAATTTATGGGCCTGAATCATCTGGAAAAACCACTTTAACCTTGGAAGTGATTGCTCAAATGCAGAAAAAAGGTGGGGTTGCTGCTTTTGTCGATGCTGAGCATGCGCTGGATCCTGGTTATGCTGAAAAAATAGGCGTTAATGTGGATGAGCTTTTGGTATCTCAGCCTGATACAGGAGAACAGGCGTTGGAGATTACCGACATGTTGGTACGTTCTGGAGCGGTTGATATTGTTGTTATAGATTCTGTTGCAGCTTTGACACCAAAAGCCGAAATAGAAGGTGATATGGGCGATTCTCATATGGGGCTGCAGGCACGGCTAATGTCCCAGGCGTTAAGGAAGCTGACTGCTAATATCAAACGCTCCAATACCCTGGTGATTTTCATTAACCAAATTAGAATGAAAATTGGCGTTATGTTTGGGAACCCGGAAACTACAACGGGAGGTAATGCTCTAAAATTCTACGCATCTGTTCGTTTGGATATTCGCCGTATCGGTGCGATAAAAAAAGGTGATGAAGTTATCGGCAATGATACCCGGGTTAAAGTCGTCAAAAATAAAGTAGCGCCTCCGTTCAAGCAGAGCGAATTTGAAATTATTTACGGTGAAGGTATTTCATTTTTGGGAGAACTGGTTGATTTGGGCGTGAAATATGGCTTTGTCCAGAAAGCGGGCTCCTGGTATAGCTATAATAGTGACAAGATTGGGCAGGGGAAGGATAATGTCCGAACTTTTTTAAAGGAAAACCCTAAAATAGCCAATGAAATTGAAGCCAAGATTCGTGCTGAGGCATTTGGTGTCAAAGATCAGCAAGATACTAAGGTAAAAGAGAAATAAGGGTTTTGCAGGATTGGATTCCGAACTAGAAAAGGTAATAAAAGAAAAGTGCCTAAAGCTGCTGGCTTTACGAGAGCATAGTCAAAGGGAATTGATCAATAAATTATCGGTTAAAGGTTACCCCCATAAGGATATTGAAAACCTTGTTGAGCAATTAGCTGAGGAAGGATGGCAAGATGATCGTCGTTATGCTGAGTCGTATACCAGGCGGCGGATTCTTAAAGGTTACGGGCCCATTCGAATCCAATATGAATTGCAACAAAAAGGTGTTGATGGTTTTAGTGTCAATTCTGTTATGAAAGAAACAGGAAAAAATTGGTCTGAAATATTGAAAGAGATCTATCTTCGAAAATATGGCAGCGATAAGCTGTTGACTCGTCAAGAGTGGGCAAAAAGAAGCCGGTTTTTTCAGCAACGGGGCTTTTCCAGCGAAATGATAATGAATTTATTTAAACAGTTAGCAATTAAATTTGACTGATGAAGAACATGACTAGCGCGGAATTGCGCAGTGCTTTTTTGGAATTTTTTCAGGAGCGTGGACATTCGATCCAGCCTTCAAGCTCATTGGTACCAGGTAGTGATCCTACTTTATTGTTTACCAATGCCGGAATGGTTCCATTTAAAGATGTCTTCTTAGGCAGAGAAAAGCGAGATTACGTTAGAGCGGCGAGTAGTCAGCGTTGCGTTAGGGCGGGCGGTAAACATAATGATTTGGAAAACGTTGGCTATACCGCAAGACATCACACCTTTTTTGAAATGCTGGGGAATTTCAGTTTTGGAGATTATTTCAAAAAGGAAGCCATTCATTTTGCATGGGATTTTTTGACGAAAGAACTGGAAATCCCTGCTGAAAAACTATGGATCACTGTCTTTAATGAGGATTCTGAAGCAGAAGCAATCTGGTTGAACGATATCGGAATTAATCCGAACCGATTTTCAAGAATTGCAGGCACGGATAATTTCTGGTCGATGGGTGATGTCGGGCCATGTGGACCTTGTACCGAAATTTTTTTCGATCATGGTAAGGAAATTCCCGGGGGGGTTCCAGGTTCGCTCGATGAAGATGGTGATCGCTATATTGAGATCTGGAACCTGGTGTTCATGCAATATAATCGTGATGCTGAAGGTAATTTGGATCCATTACCAAAACCCTCGGTCGATACCGGTATGGGTTTGGAGCGGATCGCCGCTGTTGTGCAGGGGGTTCACAGTAACTATGACATTGATCTGTTTCAAAACTTGTTGAAAGCCGTTGCCGAACTGGTGGGAACAAATGATTTAACACAAAGTTCATTACGGGTCATTGCCGATCATATCCGCTCATGTGCTTTTTTGATTGTAGATGGCATTATGCCTTCTAATGAGGGTCGTGGTTATGTGTTACGTCGTATTATTCGCAGAGCAATCCGCCATGGCTATCAATTAGGAATCAGAGAAACCTTTTTTTATAGATTGGTTGCTCCATTAGCGGCACAAATGGGAGAAGCTTATCCCGAACTTGTAGCCACACAGCAACAGGTGGAACGAGTTCTAAAAAAAGAGGAGCAGCGTTTTGCCGAGACACTGGAACATGGCATGAAAATTTTGGAATCCTGCATTGCTGATTTACAGGATGCGGTTATTCCGGGCGATACGGTTTTTTTGCTTTATGACACCTACGGCTTTCCAGTGGACCTTACTGCGGATGTTGCTAGAGAAAAAAAACTGACTATTGATAAAGCGGGCTTTGATCGAGCCATGCAGGAACAGCGTGAAAGGGCGCGTTTGGCCAGTAATTTTTCGGCGGAATATGGCCAGGACATCATGTTTGATGCTCATACTGAGTTTGTTGGTTATGACAATCTGGAGGCCAAAACAGAAATTATTGGGATTTTCCGGCAAGGTGAAT
>JALXCS010000362.1 GCA_026990815.1 Methylomonas sp.
TAAGGACGAGAAAAAAATTAATTAACAACTGGAGCAGAATTTTTATTCGCATTCGAGGCAACATAAACAGGCGCATAGCAAGCTATGTAACTGTTTGCGCAACGTGGAAGGTGGATAAAAAGGCAAGTCAGTCGTTAATATATTTTTGAACATTCCTTATTTCCAGGTGTTGTACGGGTGACGGACCAAGTTGTTATTGTAATATTTTAAATCTCCTGTTACCTCTTTATCTATCCAATCGGGGATTGAAAATTTTTCATCAAGATTTGACAGTTCGATTTCTGCAACAATCAGACCATCATTGTCTCCTGAAAATTCGTCTATTTCCCAAACGTGCCCATCATGCTTAACAAAATGTCTGGTTTTGGTAATAAGTGGGCCCTGACAAAGTTCGGCAATGATTTGCTCTGCATCAGGCAAAGGGATTTTGTATTCAAATTCCAGTCTTTGGTTGCCAATGGTTGCGCTTTTGATATTCATCCAGGCATTTTTATCACTGATTCGTACACGAATTGAGTTGGTTGGTGCGCTGGTTAAATAGCCTTGTTGAATAATTATTGACTTATGGATCTGGGAGCGCCAGTTTTCGTTGGCCAGTAAAAATTTATGTTCAATTTCTATAGCCATATACTGGGGTGGTGGGTTGGTTTGTAAGAAGCGATTATCCCTTGACGATATCGCTATCGTCAAGGGAATGTCAATAGGCTAATTATTTTTTGCTGTTTCGCTCTTGGACTTCTTTAATTACTTCCTCCGCAACATTTTTAGGGCAAGGCAAGTAATGTGAAAATTCCATTGAAAATTGTCCACGCCCAGAAGTCATGGTGCGTAAATCTCCAATGTAGCCAAACATTTCACTTAGGGGTACGTCTGCTTTAATCCGAACGCCAGTTGTTCCGGGTTCTTGGGATTTAATCATGCCTCGACGTCTGTTAAGGTCACCTATAACATCACCGACATTGTCTTCAGGCGTGAAAACATCAACCTTCATGATTGGTTCAATCAGCTGAGGTCCAGCTTTTGGAATTGATTGGCGATAAGCACTTCTTGCGGCAATTTCAAAGGCAACTGCTGATGAATCAACCGCGTGGAATGCGCCATCAACCAATGTGACTTTAAAATCCAGGCAGGGGAAGCCCGCCAAAACGCCTTGGTCAATGCTGTTTTTAAAACCTTTTTCAATGGCAGGCCAGAATTCCCTTGGAACATTGCCGCCGGTTACCACGGATTCAAAAACAAAGCCGCTGCCGGGTTCTCCAGGCTCGATAATATAATCAATTTTACCGAATTGGCCGGAACCGCCAGATTGTTTTTTATGGGTGTAGCTGTCTTCAACACGTTGGGTGATGGTTTCGCGATAAGCAACTTGTGGTTTTCCAACTTCGACATCGATACCATGGGTACGTCTTAAAATATCGACTTTAATATCAAGGTGTAATTCGCCCATGCCTTTCAGGATGGTCTCGCCGCTGTCCTCGTCGGTTTCAACACGAAAAGAAGGGTCTTCCTTAATCATTTTGCCTAACGCAATCCCCAGTTTTTCAGATCCGTCCTTGTCTTTTGGCGCTACAGCCATTGAAATTACTGGGTCCGGGAATACCATTGGTTCGAGTGTGGCTGGGTTGTTAGGGTCGCACAATGTATGGCCGGTTTGGACATTTTTCATGCCAATAACCGCCACAATATCTCCTGCCTGGGCTTCGTCCAGTTCTTCTCGGGAGTCTGCGTGCATTTCTACTATTCGGCCAATACGTTCGGTTTTGCCGGTAAAGGTATTCAGAACTGTCATGCCTTTTTCAAGCTTTCCGGAGTAGATGCGAATAAATGTTAAGGCCCCGTAGCGGTCATCCATAATTTTAAAGGCCAGTGCGCGTAAAGGCTTTTCAGGATCGACGACCGCAAAAGAACCGATCTCATTACCCTCAAGATCAATTTCAGGTTGAGGTTTAACTTCAGTTGGGTTGGGCAGGTAGTCGACAACCGCATCCAACACCAATTGAACGCCTTTGTTCTTAAATGAAGATCCGCAATAGGTAGGGAAAAAGGCAAGAGATATGGTACCTTTGCGGATGCACTTCTTGAGTGTTTCGATATCCGGTTCTTCACCTTCCAGATATTTTTCCATAACTTCATCGTCCTGTTCGACAGCGGTCTCAATCAGTTTTTCACGCCATTCTTCAACGTCATCAGTCATGTCAGCAGGCACATCCTGGATTTCATATTTTAATGGATCACCGGAATCGTCCCAAACCCAGGCTTTACGAGTGAGTAAGTCAACAACGCCAACAAAATTATCTTCAATGCCGATTGGCAGAGTCATGACCAAAGGTGTAGCGCCTAAAACATCTTCCACTTGCTTGACAACGCGATAAAAATCAGCACCTACTCTGTCCAGTTTGTTGACATAAATAACCCTGGCAACTTCGGAGTCATTTGCATACCGCCAGTTGGTTTCTGATTGGGGTTCAACACCACCTGATCCACAAAACACACCGATACCGCCATCAAGAACTTTTAATGACCGGTATACTTCAATGGTGAAATCAACGTGCCCCGGTGTATCGATAATGTTTAAGCGGTGATCGTTCCATGAGCACGAAGTCGCAGCAGACTGAATGGTAATCCCGCGCTCCTGTTCCTGTTCCATAAAATCAGTTGTTGCGGCTCCATCATGCACTTCGCCGATTTTGTGGATTTTTCCTGTTAATTTTAAAATACGCTCAGTAGTTGTCGTTTTCCCGGCATCTACGTGCGCGAAAATACCAATGTTTCTGTACTTCGTTAAGTCTTTCATGTTTATACTCAAAAAATGGAATAAAAATACTCTTTCTAGAGGCCGTTCTATGTGTCATGGAGAGATGCTCAGGTTGCTTTGCTTCCAGCATTGGCGAAGCAACGAATTGCCGCATTTTTAAAAACCAATTTGAGAATGATTACACCCCAAATTTATAAGTGCTTTAAAATACGTTAAAAAACAGCAATCTAATAATAGCCTAGAAAACCCTACATTTTACCTTAAATGTATTACAAATAAAGAAAATTCTCCTGATTTTTTTCTTTCTGAGGAATGGGTAAAAAAATCCCCTGTCATTTTGATTTTGTAGAGTAGCAGTGATAGAGTTATATAACTTAATAAAATACTAGGTTTTTGCTGTCGTTTCATTTTGTTTTTTTAAGAATGGCAGTTTATATCAATTGATATTTAGGAGGATTAAATGGCTTTTGAATTACCCGAATTACCTTATGCCAAAGATGCTTTGGCACCACATATTTCTGAGGAAACTCTGGAATATCATTACGGTAAACATCATCAAACTTATGTAACTAACCTGAATAATTTAGTGCCGGGTACTGAGTTTGAAGGTATGTCGCTGGAAGAAATCATTAAAAGCTCGTCTGGTGGGATTTTTAATAATGCCGCACAAGTATGGAACCATACTTTTTACTGGAATAGCCTGTCGCCGAATGGTGGAGGCGAACCTGAGGGCGGTTTGGCTAATGCCATAAACAGAACATTTGGCTCTTTTGATGAATTCAAAGAAGCTTTCACCAAATGCGCAGTAACCACTTTCGGTTCAGGTTGGGCATGGCTGGTAAAAAATGCCGATGGCAGTTTGGAACTGGTAAGCACAAGTAATGCGGGTTGTCCTTTAACAGAAGGGCAAGTACCTATAATCACCTGCGATGTTTGGGAGCATGCTTATTATATTGACTATCGCAATGCCAGGCCTAAATATCTGGAAGCCTTCTGGAATCTGGTAAATTGGGATTTTGCAGCTAAGAATTATGAAGCTTAATAATTTCTTTTAAGCTTGAGTTACAAAGCCCTCGTGATCTGGAGGGCTTTTTTGTTTGGAGAAGGTAAAGCTAATGGCAACAGTTCTCGTCACCGGTGCAAACCGGGGTTTAGGTCTTGGGTTCTGCGAACAATATGCTCAGGCAGGTTGGCAGGTTATCGCTTGCTGCCGAAATCCAGAGGCAGCTGATAAATTAGCTGAGTTGAAGCAACAAAACCAGCAGATACAAATTTTTCCTCTGGATGTGAGTAATTTTGCAGAAATTGATTCTCTTTCAGCTCATTTAAGCACTGAAAAAATTGATGTTTTGATTAATAATGCAGGCGTTTACGGCGACAAAAAAGGCCGTGGGTTTGGTAATCTGGATTATCAGATCTGGCAACAAACTTTAACCATTAACACCATGGCGCCAGTCAAAATGGCTGAGGCATTTTACCCACAGATAAAGCGAAGCGAAAAAAAGTTGATTGTTGCCGTCAGCAGTCAAATGGGCAGCATTGATGATAATTCCAGTGGCGGTAGTCTGTTTTATCGCACTAGCAAGGCAGCATTAAATATGGCGATGAAAACCCTTGCGATTGATTGCTTACCGGATGAGGTTGGCGTATTGATTTTTCATCCTGGTTGGGTGCGCACCGATATGGGTGGGTCAGATGGTTTGATTGATGTGGATGAGAGTGTAATAGGAATGATTCAGCTCATTAATGATTTTCGTTTGGAAATTAGCGGAGATTTTATTAAATATAACGGCATGCCTATGCCGTGGTGATTGGTTTTAATACTTTCAATTGCATCATTGCATAAATGGATTCGAGATGCGGACAGGGAACATTTTCTCTCTGTCCTGCACGTACCGCATTGCCTAAAATAGCTTCTGTTTCCATGGTTCTAGCTGCTTCAAAATCCAGCAACATGCTGGTTTTATACGGAGGCATCGCATAGGTGCTGGAAACATTGATATCAATAATGTCAGGTGCTAAATGGTTTCCGGTTGCTACGGCAATGTCGACAACCTCGTGCATGATTTTTCGCACATAAGCTTCCTGGTTGGTCAAAATATCCAATGTGTACAAGCCACCGGATAATACTGACAGTGGATTAAAAGGTGCATTCCAGACACATTTTTGCCAACGCGCCTTGATTATTTCATGGCTTGTCTGGCATTTGATGCCGGACTGGTTAAAAACATCGGCTAATTGCTGAGTTTTTTTGCTGACGTTGCCTGGAATATTGCCAAAGGTCAGTCGACCATAAGCAAGATGGGAGATGACACCTGGCTCAATTCGATTGCTACAGATAAATGCAAGTCCACTGACGATTTCATTATCTGGAAAAGCAGTCTGTAATTCTTGCTCAATTTCGACACCGTTTTGGATGAAAACGATGGAAGTTTCAGGTTTGACGGCTTTTTTTATCAGTTCGACCCGATTAATTTCCGGAATGACCTTGGTGCATAGCAAAATATAATCAGCATTATCTTTGTAGTCATCAATGCTTTGCAGAACTTCTGTGGGCTTGAAATTCCATTGACCCAGAGAATGGCTGTCAATAATAAAACCATGCTGTTTGACTTGTTGATAATCTGATTGACAAATTACAGAAACTTCCGCGCCTTGTTTTGCTAACAATGCGCCATAAAATCCACCGATTGCACCGGCGCCAATCACGAGAACTTTCATAAGTCTTGATCTTGTTGCAAAATTTGTCTGATTAAAGGAATAGTTGGCCTGCGTTGTTCAGCCAAAGTTGCATGATCAATTTTATCGAGAAAGTTCCATAAAGAGGGTAAATCACGAACACAGCGAGTCAATAAATAGTTCGCCGTTCTGGGTGTAAATTCCAGTCCCATTGTTTTTGCTTTTTTTGTTAATGCAGCAATACGCTGTTCGTCATTAAAAGCATTTATTTTCAGGCATAATCCCCAGCTCAGGCGGGTTTTTAAATCAGGTAATAAAAAGTTAAGCGCTGAAATGGATTTTGAAGCACTCATGATTAACTGGTTTTGCAGGTCGCGATGTTGATTGTAGAATTTGAAAAACGCTAATTCCCATTCTTTGTTGCCAGAGATTATTTCAATATTGTCGATGCAAACAAGCTGAATTTTTTCCAGGTCTTCAAGAATTTTGGGGCTGGGCAGATTATTTGCATCCAAGGGCAAATAAAAATAGCTGCGTTGTTCCTGGTGGGCCGAATAACAGCAGGCTTGCAATAAATGACTTTTACCCTGGCCTTTGTTCCCCCAAAAAAAAATTTGTTGTTCGCCGTTGCCTGTGGCGCATTTTTGTAATTGCTGAATGAGTTCCTGATTACTGCCCTCGTAAAAACTGGAAAAGTTATAGGGCGTGTCGTAATCAAATTGTAGTGGGTGTTGAGTCGCCATCATTTTGCTACGGGTGTGTTGCTAGCAAAGCGGACATAAAACATGCTGCCAATAAATAACATCAGGCTGAAAACTATTTCCAGTGACGCGAGTAATTTTTCAAGAGCGTCCTGGTTGGCAAAAGTTTCAATACTGCCATGCATAAAATAAAGCATACTGATATACGCAGCCCAGGCGCAACTGCGTTTTTTGCCGTGTAATAAACCGCGTAAGGGCAATAATAAAGGCAATACAGTAATAATAAGAACCAAAGCAACAGGGAATTTGATGGGTGGACTGAGAACGGTATGCCAAAGCATCAACAGTGCAAACAAGCTAAAAAAACCAACAATTGCCAGCCAATAATAAAAAGTTGCAGATTTGAAAATCATCAGCTGTTTAATTTTAATACAGTTTGGGCAAGCCGTTTACCCAAAGCCTGGCAGATGATTTTTTCATCATCGGTTAGTCCGGATTCTGCATGTGTGTGGCTGGGGCCGTAAGGTGTTCCTCCACTTTGAGTTTCTCTTAAAGCATTTTCACTATAGGGAACGCCGAGGACCATCATGCCATGATGCATTAACGGTAAAAGCATTGATAATAAGGTGCTTTCATGGCCACCGTGCATGCTGCCTGTTGAAGTAAACACTCCTGCCGGTTTATTGGTTAATGCTCCGGATAACCAGATTTCCGTGGTGCTGTCCCAAAAGTATTTCATTGCTGCTGCCATGTTGCCAAAATGGGTTGGGCTGCCCAAAGCCAGGCCGGAACATTTTTTCAGATCTTCTAGCGTTGCATAAGGCGGACCTTGTTCGGGAATAATATCAGCAGTTTTTTCACAGTTGGCAGAAACTTCCGGAACAGTTCGTAAAATTACGTCAATTAAACCCGCAGATTCTACACCTCTGGCGATTTGATTTGCCATTTTGGCGGTAGCGCCATCGCGGCTGTAATAAAGGATGAGTATATTGGTCATTGGTCACAAGCAGGCAGCGAATAAGTTTTTGTTAAAAAAGTTCTCTGTACATGACAAAAATTTGTGGAATAGAAGGAAGTGATTAAAATAAAAAGACACGCATAGATACAGCCGTGTAGTTCTCTCGCCTCCCTGCGATAGAATATCTTGTTATTTCAAGCGCTTACCTATTTAACATCCATGGCGGTTAATTTTTTTTCGTGTACAAAGAAAAAGTTATAAAATTGAAAGCACATTCTCGGGTGGTCTGCCGATGGCTGCTTTGCCATTGGCAATAACAATTGGACGCTCGATCAATTTGGGGGTTGCAACCATGCCTTCAATCAAGGCCTGGCGATCCAGCGATTCATCATTCATACCTGTAGCCTTGTATTCAGGTTCCCTTTTGCGCATCAGGTCTCGAGGTTCCATATTTAACATTTTCAGTATTTCATCAAGTTCTTTTGCTGTTGGTGGGTTTTTGAGATATTCAATGATTTCTGGTTCAAGCCCTTGTTCACGAAGTAACTCTAAAGTTTGTCTTGATTTACTGCAACGGGGGTTGTGAAAAATTTTTACCTTCATTTGTTTGCACTCTTTGTATCATTTAAGCCATTATATTATCTTTCGCGTACCAGTTTGACCTGGAATGCACTTTAAATATTCATTCTGACGTTATTTTAAAATCAATGCAATTACCTGATTATAATTCTGCCCAAATACTGGTTGTTGGCGATTTGATGCTGGATCGATATTGGCATGGCTCAACATCCAGGATTTCCCCGGAAGCCCCGGTTCCTGTTGTCCATGTTCAGGACGAGGAGCAGCGCGCTGGTGGTGCGGGAAATGTCGCTTTAAATATGGCTGCTCTGGGTGCGAAAGTTAGGTTAGCCGGTTTTTGTGGCAAGGATGAAGCGGCAGATGCATTACGAAAAGTGCTTGAGGGGGCAGGAATTGATTGCCACTTGCAGAGCTTGGAGGAGCATCCGACCATTACCAAATTGCGGATCATGAGCCGACATCAGCAGCTGATTCGGCTTGATTTTGAAGGTGGATTCGAAAATGTTGACTCAATGCAACTTATCGTGGCATGTCGGGATGTTCTTGATCAGGTTGATGTTGTGGTGTTGTCAGATTATGGCAAAGGCACATTGAGTGAAGTCCAAAAGTTTATTGATTTAATTAAAAAGGTGGGGAAGCCTGTCCTGGTTGATCCCAAAGGGACTGATTTTGGGAAATACCGGAATGCCTCTTTGATTACGCCAAACTTAAGTGAATTTGAAGCGGTTGTTGGTGCTTGTCAAGACCAACAGCAAATCGTGGAAAAAGGCGAAAAATTACTCCAAGAACTGAATTTGGAAGCTTTATTGGTGACTCGTGGTGAGCATGGCATGACCTTGTTAAGCAAAAGTGATGCGCCTTTACATTTGCCCACCCATGCCAGAGAAGTATTTGATGTAACCGGTGCTGGCGATACCGTGATTTCCGTATTGGCCGCCAGTTTGGCGGCAAATGCTTCCTTGCAGGAAGCCACAACACTGGCAAATGTTGGCGCCGGTATTGTGGTCGGTAAAATGGGAACAGCCAGTTTTACTCCGGAAGAATTCAGTTATGCGCTTAGCGGTCAAAGAGCGCACCAGCGGGGCGTAATTAACCTGGAGGAATTGCTGTTTGCCATGCAGGCGGCAAGGCGGGAAGGTGAAAAAATCGTTCTGACCAATGGCTGTTTCGATATTTTGCATCCAGGTCATATCAGTTATTTGCAGCAGGCGAGAGATCTTGGTGATCGGCTTATTGTTCTGGTTAACAGTGATGATTCTGTCAGACGATTAAAAGGGCCGGATCGTCCTGTTCACGATCTGGAATACCGTATGCAAATGCTGGCCGCATTGGAATGTGTCGATTGGGTAGTAGCTTTTGATGCTGATACTCCGCAGCAAATGATTGCAAAAATACTGCCGGATATTTTGGTCAAGGGTGGCGATTACACGGATATTACCGAAATTGCAGGGCATAAAGAAGTTCTGGCTAATGGCGGAAGAGTTGAACTTTTGGGGTTTGTTGAAGGCCATTCCACAACCCATGTCATCCAGAAAATCAAGGGAGATAGTAGTGAATAAGGCCCTGATTTTAGATCGTGGGCAACAGTATTGGCTGCTGGCCCGGTTTGACCGGCCAATCGGCATTTTGATACTTTTGTGGCCGACCTTATGGGCGCTTTGGGTAGCAAGTGATGGCAAACCAGATCCATTGGTTTTTACGGTTTTTGTGCTGGGCGTTATTCTGATGCGGGCAGCAGGTTGTGTCATTAATGATTATGCGGACAGGGAATTTGATCCGCATGTGGAACGAACCAAACAACGTCCGATTGCTTCAGGTCGCGTCAAACCCAAAGAGGCATTGATTGTATTTGCGGTGCTTTGCCTGATCGCGTTCTCTCTGGTGCTGTTAATGAACCGGCTAACCATTCTGCTGTCTTTTGTGGCGGCATTTTTGGCGGCCAGCTATCCGTTTATGAAGCGTTATACCCATCTGCCGCAAGCTTACCTGGGCATTGCTTTCGGCTGGGCAGTGCCAATGGCTTTTGCAGCACAAACCGGCACAGTTCCACTAGTCGCGTGGATTATGTATTTGGCAACTGTGTTATGGGCGCTGGTTTATGACACCATGTACGCCATGGTCGATAAGGAAGATGATTTGAAAATTGGCGTAAAGTCCACGGCAATTTTGTTTGGTGACAAGGATCGTCATATCATGGCCGTCCTGCAAATAATGATTATTGGTTTGCTGCTTGTGATTGGCCGGATGGAAAATTTGACCTGGCCTTATTATATCGGTGTGTTGGTTGCGGCCGGCCTGTCGGTTTATCAGCAAGTACTGATTTTTAATCGGGAAAAGTCACAATGCTTTAAAGCGTTTTTGAACAGCAACTGGTTTGGCCTGGCAGTTTTTTGTGGCCTGGCGTTACATTATTTATTGGTTTAGGAGGCAAAAATGAATACCCTGGAAACAATTCAGGCAAGACGCTCGGTAAAACATTATGATGCCAGTCATCAAATGACTGATGCTGAAATAAATGAATTATTGTCTTTGGCGATACTTTCACCGACTGCTTTTAATGTTCAGAACTGGCGTTTTGTAGTGGTTAAAGATAAAGAATTGCGCCAGAAAATCAGGGAAGTGTCCTGGAATCAGGCGCAAGTTACGGATGCATCTTTGTTAATCGTGCTATGTGCCGATGTAAAAGCCTGGGAGAAACAACCGGAGCGTTACTGGAAAAATGCGCCTAAGGAAGTTCAGGATTTTATTTTACCGGCCATCGACAACTACTATCGTGGCAAAGATCAGGTGCAGCGAGATGAGGCGATGCGTTCATGCGGAATTGCCGCGCAAACCCTGATGCTGGCAGCCAAGGCAATGGGATATGATTCCTGCCCGATGGACGGTTTTGATTTTGAACAAGTCGGCAAGCTGATTCAGTTGCCGGAAGATCATGTCATCGCAATGTTTGTTGTTATAGGTAAAGCTGCTCAGGAAGCGATGCCCAGAGCAGGGCAGTTGGATCTTGAAGAAGTTGTGATCGAAAACAGATTTCCATAATTTAGTCGCTTTTAGTCAGGAAGTGGTTCAGCAACAACATCTATCAGCGGCAAATAGCAATCTTTGGCTAATAATCACCAAAAAAGGCTTTTGGTTCACAATTCCA
>JALXCS010000363.1 GCA_026990815.1 Methylomonas sp.
CGTCCAGGGTAACGGAAAGGCTGGCTCAATTCAAATACAGTCTGCAACGGGAATCCTTGCCGGGGAAATTGATACACAGTCAGTCAGTGGCGTTAGTGGTAATGTTGATCTAAGCACTGAAGATGGAGCAGTTGGAGCGAAAAAAATCAATGCCGGTTCAGCCAGTATTGTGATTTCATCCAGCGAGGTAACCGAAGCGACTGCAGCAAATATAACACTGGAAGATGATATGATTGCCAAGTCAGTCATCTTGAAAACTGATGATGCGATTAATCAGACAAATGGTGTCATTAGTGCCAATGAGTTGGGTATTGAAGCAGAAAAAATCTCAAATGAATTGAATACCTCTAATATTGACCTTATTGCTGCAGAGCTTTTAGGTTTGGATGATAGTTTTATTTTCAGTGATGATGATATTACTGTAGGTACTGTTGGTGGTCTTTCAGGGATTACCACTGATAATGGTTTGGTTCGTTTGGCAGCAGATCAAATTGTATTTGATGAAAATATTTCCACACAGGGCGGGAAGATATTATTGTTTGGACAATCCTTGTTATCAAGAAATACAGTATTTAACTCAAATGGGGGGGATATTGCATTTGTTGGTCCAATTGATGGGGGTTTTGATCTTGAGCTAAATGCAGGGAGTGGCAATATTAGTTTTTCAAATAACGTTGGGACGCAAGAGAAACTCGGTTCCGTTAAAATCAATACTGCTAATGATGTAGTGATAGGAGGTGACTTTATAGTAGGTGATACCTCAGTTCATTATACAGGTGATTTTTCAGTTGATAATGATGGTGTTATTGGATTTTTAAATGTCGATAGTTTGTTAATAAATCCCGAAGCAAATTCAGCCAGTTTAAAAGGAAAAATTGCAGGTGTTGAGGGACAGGGTGCGGCATTAGAAGTACGAGGACCGGTTGGTGATCCGGATTTCACAATTAATAATTGTGTGATTGGTGTGGCTTGTTTTAACCCTAATAACCCTAATAACCCTAATAACCCTAATAACCCTAATAACCCTAATAACCCTAATAACCCTAATAACCCTAATAACCCTAATAATCCTAATAATCCTAATAATCCTAATAATCCTAATAATCCTAATAATCCTAATTCAGGGTCAGGAAATGAAGAGGAACTATTTAGTACATCTGGATTACCGGTTGAAGCGGAACCTAGACCAACTTCTGGTACTTCATCAATAGCCCAATCAGGAGTTGGTGGAGAAGGTACTGAAATTGTTTATAGCAAAGGGTTGCCTGACGTAATAGTCGTAATGCAACAACGCAGACCATCAAGCAATCCGGTCGCTTATCAGTATTCCAATTTCGGTAATACAGAACTTTGGGATAATGCCTCAGGCGCTTATTCTGTATCTTCTTTTGCTGCGTTTCGACCAATAAATGAAAAGCAGGAGAATACTGAAAACGAAAACCATACCCAGGGTAAAAAGCCATGAAAAAAATAATAATCGGTTTGCTGGTTTGTTGCACAATATTAACTTCCGGCTGTCAGAAATTACCATTTACTGAAGCGCCTGGAACCTATGTGATGGAAAGCCTGGCTAATGAAGAATGTCGTTATAGACAGTCGTTTTCCGATGAGTATAAAAAATTTGGCAGCAGGCAATTTGAAATTTATTGTGGCAAATGGGAGTACCCCAGCGGTCATGTGTTTGAAATGCCTGTTGCTGACAGCAATGTTTCTTTAAAACAACTGGCCGACTCAGGCGTTTGGCGGGAATGGCTGGATTCACAAATGATCTGTGAACCTGGTTCAGATACAACCATGATTAAAGGCTTCAAGGTGCATATCATTTCCTGCAAATTACGCAATGGCAATTGGCCATATATGGCGGGTGTTGTCAAGGCAGGAGATTCAATTTATCTGGCTGACGGTATTCCTACGATTATGCCGGTTGTTGAGGCGACTATAGGTCAATTATCCGGCGAATTTGTCAGGCCGACAAAAATGACAGATGATACTCGAAGCAAGGCATTGCAACGAGTCCGGAAGTTTATTAAAGGCCCAATTTACGGCTCTAGGGAATTGATGGAATATTACCGCTTAATGTCAGCAGGCCAGTTTTATAACAGCATTAAGGATTATACAACTTCTGCCCGACGCTACCGAAAAGCATTGCATCTTCATGAACAGATTCTTGGGGAAAATAATCAGGGACTGGTCGATTCTTTGATGCACCTGGCGTTGGAAACCAGTAATCAGGGAAATTTTTCCCAAGCTGATGCATTGTTCAAACGTGCGGGAGTTTTAGCACAACAGTCCCCTGATCGAAGTGATTTAGCCAGATATTTAAGTTATCGGGCTTTGCATGCCGCAAACCAGCATCAATTTAGTGAAGCACTGGAATTAGCCCAGCGTGCAACCACGATACGCAAGAGCCTATTAAAGCATTATCAACAATCTGGAAATCAACAATTAAATCTGGATAACAAGCAACGTGTGGATTTTGCCGTGTTCTCACAGGTAGAAACGCCGACGGTCGTGGATATAGTGCAAAGCTTGTATATTGAAGCTTCAATGCTGGTTCGGTTAAGCAAACCTATGCAGGCAGAAACAGTATTAAGAGAAGCGATTGATGTTTTACAACGAGCAAATGAAGCTCCCCCTTCATGGAAACCTGAGATTGAAAATTTGATAGCCCGATTAGCTCAGGCAAAAGGCGCTGAAAATGAGCGTAGTGAACATCTGGAAACGGCTACATCATTATGGGAATCGTTTGCACCAGGTGAGCGGCCTTCTGCCATTAATTTTCTTGAACTGGGTGAAGCGCTACAAGTCCAAGGAAGAAGTGATGAAGCACTGGAAGCATACCGGCATGCAGTGCAATTGGTTAAAGATCGCAACGGTAGTATAAGCTATGAGCAGCTACACCCATATTTTACAACAGCCCTTGAGTTTGCCGAACAGCGGCTTGATGAAAAGGATAAATTATTTGCTGAATTATTCACTGCAGGGCAATTGATCAGATCAAAACTGACCACTCAAAATATTGCCATGGCAGTTGCCCGTTTGGCAGCTGATAAAGAAGGTGCTGGCAAGGTTATTCGCGAGTATCAGGATGCCCAGGATGAAAGATTTTTATTAAGTCAGGCGTTTGATGCGGAAATGGCAAAACTGGCAGCAGGGCAACAAACGGCAATGCTGGAAACCATCAAAGCCAAACTGAAAGATGTTGACGCTCGTCTGAAATCGTTAAGTACTCAGGTTCAATCAGCATTTCCTCGCTATAACCAACTGGTCGATTCAGCAATTGATGCTGAACGGGTAATGACTTTACTAGGACCAGAAGAAGCGGTAGCACAAGTATTGTTGGGAAATGATGATGGTATGGTGTTTGTTGTAACCGGTCAAAAAGTCATTGTCGTCCCAATAGATATTTCTCGCCAGGAAGCTCAGAAAATTGTCGATCAATTGCGTTCAGGACTTGATCCAAAACTGGGAAAATTACAAAAATTCGATGTTGAGCTGGCTCATTTATTGTTTCAACGTCTATTCGGCCCAGTAGCCAAAGAAGTTACTGGCAAGCACCTGATTACCGTGTCAAATGGACCTTTTTTAAGTTTACCATTTGGTGTGCTGGTAACAGAAAAACCAGATAAAGTAATCGGTCGAAATTATAGCCAAATTGCCTTTTTAGCAAAATTCAGCGCCATCAGTTTACTTCCTTCAGTTCGTTCTTTTGTTGATTTGCGTGAAAAGGCAGAAACATCAAAAGCTGAAAAAGCGTTTATTGGCTTTGGTGATTTTGTACCAGTACGTGGTTCGATAGTGAATCAATTAGCTCAACACCGTTCCGGTGATTGTCAGGAGCAGGGCAGTCAGTTACCCAGTTATCATGAAACCAGGGCCAATTTTATCCCGTTGCCTGCCACCAAAGATGAACTGGAAAAAGTTGCCAAGGTATTTCCAGAGCAAGCCGTCGATTTTTCATTAGGTACTGATTTTACCGATCAGGCCGTAAAAAACATGCCATTGAAGAATTATCAGGTTCTGTATTTTGCCACTCATGGGTTGCTGCCGAATGATCTGGAATGTTTACCCCAGCCATCGTTAGTCACATCACCACCCGAAGTTTTACAAGACAAAGATGACGGCTTCTTGGACATGGAAGAAATTTTACAGCTTAATCTTGACGCTGATCTGGTGGTTTTATCAGCCTGTAATACCGGCGGTCCCGACAAAAAAGGCGGAGAAAATCTGACAGGCTTGGCCAGAGCATTTTTCTTTGCCGGCGCCAGGTCTTTATTGGTATCCCATTGGCCTGCTGCTGATGAAGCGACCGTAAAGTTAATGACCGGTGTCTTTGACAGGATGCATAATAATCCTAATATGGGTCTGGCAGAGAGTTTACAAAGGGTGCAACAAGAATTTTTATCAAGCCAAAATTTTACTCACCCATTTTTCTGGGGCAATTTTACGATGGTGGGGGATGGAAATAAAGCTTTGAAATTGATTGGGCAAAGATAAACCCATTTTCCCGATATAGTTTCAAAATAAAAAAAACACTGGTTGGATTTTTGAATATCAAAATCGTGTTATTAAGGAAGATTCAAAAGTAGAAAAAATAAGTTGCTCTAACGGGTTTAAAAAAGTTTTACTAATCTATCCTGCTACCATGGCAGCAGGATAGATAAAATTTCCTGAGCTAACTTATTGTAAATTCAAGTGTAAAATTATCGAACACTTTTTCTTGAAAATCGAAATCCAAGCAAACCTAATGCAAGTAAAGTAATTATTGCTGGTTCAGGTACATTGTTATTAGTGTTTGTTTCAGCTTTCAATTTTTGCAGAATGGCTTGTTCAAATTCAGCAAAGCTGTTTGCATGCAAGGCAAAGCCATCGCTGGTGATGACGTTGTCGGTATAATAGGTATTGATCGAATTCGAACCAATAGTAATACCATTAATGGTGTAATTTTTAGATTCTGCAACACCTCGAGCAGCTTGGTCGGCAGAAATGCTCCCTGTTCCATCGCCAGATATATCAATAATCTGCCTGGTAGTTTCATAAAGCGTATCAGCATCGAGTAAACTGATTGCCTTGTTTGTTCCGGTGTGAATTCGGGTGCCACCAAAACCAGGTCTGGCAAAGGTATCTAATGTATCAGCAAAACTATTTATTGCAGTAGCCGAGTCAAGTAGCACAAAGCTGTCTAAGGACGTTGTGAAAGCGCTGCTTGAAAAGAAAATTGTATTTACTGCAATAGCACCATTTGTACCGCCAAGGATATTGTTTTGAACTGCTGTGTTGCGGAAAGCATTTGCATAGCCGTCCATCATCAGATTGTATTCATTTCCGTCAACACTACCGGAAACATCTATAACCAGTGATAGTTCCAGATCTACGGGAGCGGCTTGAATTTGGAACGATGCAAACAGCATTATTGGTAAAAACTTAGTAATTTTCATTATTAGATTCCTCTCTTTTGTATTGTGTGTTTAATTTTTTTGCATTCGAAATGCGAAAAATACAAAGCATTTAATAGGCCATTATTTAAAATACATTTATTTACAATCACTTAATAATAATATCTGGAAGAAATATTTTTTTCAGTTTAGTAATCTGTAAAAAAATTAGACATATCAGAAAAGTATTAGACTTCAGTAATTTAATGGGGTATGTGAAAATGAATAGCAATTACTGTCATCGTCCAATCCTTCCATCTAGCCACTCTATTTGAAAGCTGCTACGCTACCGGGCTTTTTCAATACATAGATCAAATGGACCTGATGAAAAGCAACTCTATAGTAAAGCTGGCCTAATCAGGAAGCTATCAAATTACAATCGATTTAGAGCCAGTGTTCTTGAATTATGCTGCGGTTTTGATGGTATAGTATTCATCCAGGAGATCAACAAAATCCAAACTTTTCGTAACCGTCAAGCCGCCCGCTTTGCGGGACCAGGTGATTTTCAGTTTTAATGCAAAACACACCCAATGTGATTGTAAAAAAATCGGTCAGTATAATCAGGGTTATTGAGTGAACATTATAAAAACAATAATTATTCACCTATTCATTGCTGTAGTCATTGCTATAGTGGTTTGGATTTCACATTTTTATCGTTTTCCGCAACATGACACCCCAATTGTTATTCTGGGTTCAGGGGTTATTTTAGGGCTGTTGTACCGAATGGCAGTTAAGGCACTGCCAGTCTTGCTTATTGGTTTGCTTGTTAGCCATTACTACTTGATCGGTTATTCATTTGTTGTGTCTGCCTGGTTTTCTTTTTCTATGTTGACGAGTGGTTGGTTAGGATATCTATATTTACGAAAAACACTGAGCCATGATCTAATCGAGCGGCCTGTCCGAAATTTTTTACATTTTTATGTTGCGGCTTTTCTGATTTCGCCAATTACCAGTCTTATTCTGGATCTTCCATTAATATGGCTGGATTATGAGATCCAGCTGCCGGAGGATGTTCGATTGCTGGTTTTTTCTTATACCTTTGGCGAGGCTTTGGGAGCACTGGTGTTTGCTCCAGCAATTGCCTTATTCGGCCGACAATATCATCTTAAATATTCTTATGCGGATTATTCGGCTTTTAAAATTGAGAAAATGGTTTGGCTTGCAGCAGCGTTTCTCCTAGTTGTCATTACCATTACGATGGGTGAAAAATATTTCTTTGCGGGATTGTTAGATGCAGAATTGCTGTTATATCCGATGATAGCTTGGAGTGCTTTGCGGCTGGGAGTGGTGTTTACCAATATTGCCGTGGCAATTATGGCCTATACCATTTTTACTTTTCACTTTTTTGGTATTGCTGGAACCTCTGGAGGAATGACCATCCCCCAGACACTCGGCATGTTGATGTTAATTATCACCCTGGCAATTTTGGCGCAGCTGGTTGCTGCTGTAACCCTCGAGCGTCGAAAAAGGGAAGCTGCACTTGAACATATCACATTACATGACCCAATTACTGGATTACCGAACAGAAGAAGCCTGGAAAAAATAATGGTTGAGCTCTCTTTAGATGAGCAGGAAAAAGATAATTTCTTGCTAGGTTATGCTTCGATCTGTAATTTTGATACCTTGGTGCAAGGTTATGGCCTTGGAGCCCAGAATCATTTGTTTCGTCAGTTTGCTGGGTTTTTGCAAATGGAAACAAATTTAGATGCTAAAATTTTTCGGGTTAGCGATTCTGCTTTTGCATTATTGTTGATAGAAAACCGTGCTTTATCTGTCATGAAAAAACTGACAGAAAAAATCAAGCAGTTTTCATTCGTTTGGCAAAAAAAAACTTTTCATATCAATGCCGTTTTTTCATTGGTGCCAATTGATTATGTTCAGGGAGAAGCACATGGACCAATTGAGCATGCCAGTACACTTGTAGAAAAAGCCTATGAACAAGGTAATATCGGTTCAGTTATTACCAGTGATAAAGATCAGGATATCAAAAGGCGAGAAAATCGGGCTGACTGGTTAGGGAGAATTAATAAAGCACTGGCAAAAAATCATTTTGCTTTGGTCGCACAACCCATTGTTCCAATCGAAAAGCCTAAGGGTGGTCATAATCAACACTATTTTGAAATTTTACTAAGGCTTGAAGGTTCGGATGGGAACTTGGGAATGCCCGGGGAATTTATTCATCATGCGGAAAATTTTAATCTGATGCCTAGCATTGACCGGTGGGTGGTCAGACATACCCTAAAATGGCTTTCTTCAATTGGGACTGATTCTGACAAAATTACCCTTTGTTCCATCAACTTGTCTGGACAAGCGATTGCTGATCCGCAGTTTTGTTCTGACATTGAACTATGGATTAAAGAATACCGGGTGCAGGCTGAAAAGCTTTGTTTTGAAATTACCGAAACAGCAGCTATTGCCAATATGCATATTGCTTCTGATTTTGTTGTCAGATTACAAAAATTGGGTTGCTCTGTTGCTTTGGATGATTTTGGCAGCGGATTGTCATCATTCGAATATTTAAAAAAACTACCTGTGAATATTCTAAAAATTGATGGAATTTTTATTCGGAATATGCCGCAGTCCAAAACCGATTGCATCATTGTAGATTCAGTATGGCGAGTTGCCCAAACCATGAATTTATCAACGGTAGCTGAATATGTTGAGTCAGAAGAAATTTTGCAATTGCTAACAGAAATGGGCGTAACTTATGCCCAAGGCTATCATATGGGAAAACCAGTTCCTTTGGGCGAGATTTTTGATAACAAGAATATCTCTGAACATGACAAAAATTTGTGGAATGGAGGGGAGGGATAGGTGATTGAAATAAAAAGACACGCATAGATACATCCTTGTAGCTCTCTATCGCGTCCCTGCGACAGAAGGTCTTGTGTTATTTCAATCACTTACCTATTTAACACCCAGGGGGTGAATTTTTTGCCGTGTACAAAGCACGTATATTTAAAAATATTTACTCTAATGACGAAGAGTTTTGATGGTTTGGTTGATAAACAGACTGTAAATGTTTGCGTACGGAAAAAAACCGGTAAAAACCAGTTGCGAGGATTGCAAATCCTGATAACAATATGATTATCCCGGTTATTTGAATCAACTTGTTTTCCGGAAATACTGCAATTAATGTTGCACCAGCAGCAAAAAGGCCAATTGCAGTTCGGATATAAGCGAGTAATGTTCGCTCAATAGCCAATTGAGTTCTATCATAAGCAAGATGATCGCGTAGAATCAATTCTTCGGGATTAATTTTTTTGTATGGCATGTATTGGTTCTATAGTAAATATGATTCTAGCTAAGTTTAAA
This sequence comes from Methylomonas sp., assembly GCA_026990815.1. Taxonomy (GTDB): domain Bacteria; phylum Pseudomonadota; class Gammaproteobacteria; order Methylococcales; family Methylomonadaceae; genus JALSJK01. The sequence goes on from JALXCS010000363.1 coordinate 8,751, forward strand.
AAACTTCTTTAGACAAAGTATATTTATAATCTCTGTACATGGCAAAAATTTGTGGAATGGAAGTAAGTGATTGAGATAAAATGACACACAAAGATGCATCCGTATCGCTCTCTATCGCATCCCTGAGATAGAACGTCTTGTTATTTCAATGACTTACATCTTTAACACCCCTAACACCCAAGGTGACTAATTTTTTGCCGTGTACAAAGATTTATAATGGGAAAAGGGCTATAACAAACAATTTTCATTATAAAACCAGAAAAATGATAAGTTATTGAATTCAATATTAGAGGGAGAATAATGATGGTTAAACCAGACAAGCTTAACTGGGGTATTTTAGGCGCCGCTCGAATTAATCAACAATTAATGCCAGCTATCGTTGCGGCAGAAAATAGTCAGTTAGTTGCAATTGCTAGTCGCCGACCAGGTGCTGCCGCTGAAACTTTGGCAAAATATGCTCCGGATCAGCAAAATGTTAAAATTTTCGATGATTTGAAGAGTTTGATTGAGGACCCGGATGTTCAGGCTGTTTATATTCCGTTATCAAATCATGAACATGCTGATTGGGTTTTGCAGGCCATTAAACAAGGCAAGCATGTCCTTTGTGAAAAGCCTCTGGCTTTAAAAAGAGCCGATATTGAAGCGATTGAGGTTGCTGCATACCAAGAAAACGTAGTGGTGATGGAAGGGTTTATGTATCGATTTCATCCGCAGCACACTAAACTGATGAATATTATCAATACAGGAATGATTGGTGAGGTTAGAATGGTCAAGTCTGGCTTTGCTTTTATGTTGCAACCTGCCCGGGAATACCGAATAACCGAACCGGTTGAAAAGGGCGGGGGAGCAATGTGGGATATTGGATGTTACGCCATCCATGCCGCCAGATTTCCCTATATGAAAGAAGCTCCGCTTTCAGTCACGGCGATGGCAAAATTTACAGAAAATGGTGCAGATCTTGGTGGCTGCGGTGTTATCAATTATGGCAATGGCAGGTATGCTCAGTTTGAATATAGTTTTGAACATGCTCGTCGAGCTGAATATGAAGTGATCGGAACCAAGGGTGGCCTAAAATGCCATAATGTCTGGGCAAAATCCAATGAGCATCCGGTTATCTCATGGTGGACTGAGGATGGTGAAAATGGCCTGGAAACGCTGACTCTTGCAAATCATTTCCAATTAGAGATTGAGCATTTCAGTGATTGTGTCTTGAACAAAAAATACCCCGCACTTTCGATTGCGGATTCCGAAATTAACTGTCAGGTTATTGTTGCCGCTTTGCAATCGATTAGTGAAGGAAGGTGTGTTCAGATAGTGTAATAAATAATTCTGTTCGGGTTTTTTTAAATTAAGTCCAAGATGGAATTTACTTTATTGACAGCAAACACTTACAAATTGGCACAGATTCATTTATATTTAATATCCTTGTACTACACTTTAAATTGGCAGCTTCATATAGAAACTAATTGCTGTTAAAACTCGCGGACTTAAAGAGACAATTCCAAAGGACATCATTCATTATGAGTATTAAAACTATTATTTTGGCTGCCGGGCAGGGTACCCGTATGAAATCAGCCAAATCGAAAATCCTACATAAAATTGCTGACAGGACTCTTTTGCAACATGTTCATGATATGAGTAAACAATTAGTTGAAAATTCAATTTCTATTGTTTATGGGCATGGCGCAGAACAAGTTTTGGATGAACTTAAACAGCTTAATGTCAACTGGGTCGAACAAAAGCAACAACTGGGTACTGGCCATGCCGTGCAGCAGGCCGTTGATTTCATCAATGATGAAGATACCGTTTTAATCTTGTATGGTGATGTGCCACTACTAAAACTCACAACAGTTGAAAAGTTAATTAATCTGGTTGATGAAACAACTTTGGCGTTGTTGACGGTAATTCTAGATAACCCGACTGGTTACGGGAGAATCATTCGG
>JALXCS010000364.1 GCA_026990815.1 Methylomonas sp.
ATGACATACTGGTCGAAAGAATCAATTCGCCCTTGCAACTTGATTCCATTAACCAGAAAAATAGACACAGGCGTATGCTCTTTTCTTAGCGCATTTAAAAAAGTATCCTGTAAATTTTGTCCTTTCGGCATTATTGTTCTCCTTGATATTATTATTATCAGTCGTTAAAAAAAACTATCAGCGCTGACTAAAACGGCCATTCCGCAACATATTGAAAAATATAATCACGCCAGCTTAAATTTTGTTTATTTTTGATTGTAAAAGTTCAATTACCCTGCCCCTTAAATTTTCTTGATGATTAACAAACCACTCAGCATTATTTTCACGTCTTAACCAGGTAATTTGTCTCTTTGCCAACTGCCGGGTTGCAACTATTCCCTTTTCAACCATCTTTATATAATCATAATCACCCTTTAAGTATGACCAGATCTGCCGATACCCTACCGCGCGAACTGATGGCATTTTTTCTGACAAATCACCCCGATGAAATAACTTATTCACCTCATCAATAAATCCCAGCTCCAGCATCTGATTAAACCTTAATGCAATTCTATCATGTAAAAGCTTTCTGTCATCGGGCGCTAGAACAATTTTAATTTTTTTAAAAGGTATCTGTTTTTGTTCAGCTATGACATACCAATGGCTAATTGGTTCACCACTAATTTCAAAAACCTCCAAAGCTCGCTGAATGCGCTGCGTATCATTTGGATGAATTTTGGCAGCGGAAACCGGATCAACCACAGCTAATTTTTTATGCATCGCCGTCCAGCCCTTTTTTTCAGCCTGTTCATTTATTTTTTGACGAATACTTTCATTCGCTGCAGGCAAATCTGCTAATCCGTTGAACAGTATATTAAAATACAACATTGTTCCACCAGTTAACAGTGGAATCATACCTTTTTCCGTTATTTCTGACATTAGCTGTAAGGCCTGACCCCGAAACATGGCCGTCGAAAAAGATTCCGCCGGGTCTAGTATATCCACTAAATGGTGCTTGACACCACCCCGCTCAGTCATTGTCGGTTTTGCGGTGCCAATATCCATTCCACGATAAACCATAGCAGAATCAACACTAATAATTTCCGCATTCAGGTTTTGTGCTATTTCTACAGCCAAAGCAGTTTTCCCGGTCGCAGTTGGTCCCATCAAAAAAATTGCAGGAGGTAAATCCTTATCAATCACTGGCCACGCATAAAAAATTTATCCAACTCTTTGATACTTAATTCCACCCAAGTTGGCCTGCCATGGTTACATTGGCCACTGCGCTCAGTTTGCTCCATCTCACGCAGCAGAGCATTCATTTCTTCCACGGTCAGCCGCCGCTGCGCCCTGACAGAACCATGACAAGCCATGCTTGCCAGAATCGCATTCGCTTGCTCCTGAATTCGAGTACTATCACCATGTTGAACAATATCTGCCAAAACATCTTTGACCAAACTTTCAATATCCGTACTCGCCAAAATGGACGGCACTGAACGAATCGCTAAGGATTCCGGCCCGGTTCTGCTTAATTCGAAACCCATTGATCTGAAAAAATCGGCATTTTGCTCTGAAATATCAGCCTCAGTTTCACTGACTCTTACAGTTCCTGGCAATAATAGCGGCTGAGTCGCCACTTGATTGTCCTGATATTGCTGCTTCAAACGTTCATAGGTAATTCTCTCATGAGCAGCGTGAGCATCAACCAGAATAATTCCGTTCGCTGTTTCCGAAACAATGAAAATATTATGCAAATGGGCAATAGCGAACCCCAAAGGATAATTCTGGCTTTCTGATGTTTCTTGTGCTGCGATATTCGCTTGCTCAGAAGCCGGATAAAGTTTGCTGTATGCCTGAATTTCTTCTTCGACTGTCAATGGCAATGATGTTTGACGAGGCTCTGGGGACGTATATGCAAAAGATTTTTGAACTGGATTCTGAATCCGATTCTCGGCAACAGAAATACTTGTCACAGCAACAAGTTCCTCCCTACTGCCCTGATCTCCTGGCCGAACATCTGCTAATGAGCGATGCAAGGCTTTGAATAAAAAGTCATGCACTAGCCTGCTATCTCGAAATCTGACCTCCAACTTAGCAGGATGTGCGTTCACATCAACCAATGCCGGGTCTAATTGTAAATACAAGGAAAAAACCGGGTGCCTGCCATGATATAAAACATCTTGATACGCTTGCTTGACCGCATGAGAAACCAACCTATCTTTTATTAACCGACCATTGACGTAAAAGAACTGCATATCAGACTGGCTTCGGGAAAAAGTTGGTAGCCCCACCCAGCCTGTTAAGGAAAGACCAGAAGATTGGAAATCAATTTGCACTGCATTTTCAATAAAAGCCGAACCAAATATTTTTGAAATTCGCTGTTCCTGCTCGACCAGATCATTTGCCGGTCTTAAATTAAAAATTTCCCGCTGATTGTGATTAAAGACAAAATGAGTTTCAAATCGGCTCAATGCCATTCGCCTTAGTAAGGTTTCAATATGAGAAAATTCAGTTTTTTCGGTTTTTAAAAATTTTCTCCTGGCCGGGGTATTGTAAAACAAGTCTCTAACTTCAACTGTAGTGCCAAGAGGATGAGGAGCCGGCTGAGGTTCAAAATCAGCCTCAGTACCATCAGCCTTAATGCACCATGCGCACTCCTCATTGATGGCACGTGATGTCAAAATCAATTTTGAAACCGAACTGATGCTGGGCAACGCCTCTCCTCTAAATCCCATACTAGTTACTTTTTCAAGGTCTTGTAACGAAGCTATTTTACTGGTTGCGTGGCGCGAAAGCGCCAAAGCCAAATCATCCTTATGGATACCACATCCATCATCGCGAATTCGAATTAGCTTAATTCCACCGTGCTCAATATCAATCCTGATTTCTGTGGCGCCTGCATCAAAACAATTTTCCAATAATTCTTTAATAATTGACGCAGGTCTCTCAACGACTTCGCCAGCAGCAATCTGGTTAACTAATTGACTGGGTAGTGTCCGGATACGCATTTATTTTAAATTTAAAAAAGTAAAAAAGCTTTTGAAAAACATATACTGCCATTGTGTATGATTCACTCTCAAGAAACAATAAAAAATGGCCGTTGTTTCAGGGCAATCGGGTTTAAAACCAGTTGAAATTATAATTTAGAGGAGGTATTAAAGCTATCATTTTGATTTTATAATGGCAGAGCAACCCATAGCCTCAATTATTCACCATTTTTCAAGTATTGAAGACCCAAGAAGAAACAGACTAA